>JABFRJ010000273.1 GCA_013141255.1 Hyphomicrobiaceae bacterium | reverse complement strand
ACGGGCGGTTGCCCACCAGGGGCCGAAACGCGTCTTGTAGACGTGACCGTCGAATACGACTTTGTCGTCTGCGGACGCGTTCAAAAGGCCGAGATCGCCTTCGATGCCGATCAGGATGTTGGGTGTGTACATATAGTTGTAGCCGACGGTAGCTGATGCAATGAAGCCGCTTGGACTGGTGGATGCGGTGCCGTGATCGCCGGCACGATTATACATTTGGGTTGACGTGCCCCAACCGGAACCGACCGACGCGCCAGCGTAGAAGCCTGACCATATTGGCGCTCGCGATAGGCTGTACGTTTCTTCGTAAGTTGGAGGGGCGCTGTACTTTTGTTTGGTTTTCGTTTGAGCGTGTGCGATCGTGACGGAAACAGAAGCCATGCTGACAAAAGTGGCGGTCAGCGCAGGGAGTGTGATGGTCATGTAAAGTGCTCGCTTTTGCAACGAAGTTCGTGCCTTCGCCGTGCTGTTGAGCACCTCCCTCGGATTTCAAATTCCCGATCATCCCCTCGAAAACATTCGTATCTGCATGTGGCAAAACGGCGGCAGTTCGTTGAGGATATTCTCAATTTGAGCAATGTGTTCGAATGTTACATTGCGAGGCCAATGCAACTGCAGCCGCGCGTGGTCGTGCGCTATATATGGCGCGAGCTGCATGCGATCGCCCGATTGCGAGCGATTAAACGTCACGTGGAGCTCTGCTCAACTCTTTGTGTGAGCGATGACGCAGCATTTGCGGGCGGCACTGGCTTCTAGCTCGTGTTCTCAACCCGGCCATTTCACGATGGGGGGCATTGACGAGAGGATGCTGTCGACATTGCCGCCGGTTTTGAGTCCAAATGTTGTGCCGCGATCATAGAGCAAATTGAATTCGACGTATCGGCCGCGGCGGATCAATTGCTCCTCACGCTCGGCATCGCCGTATGATTTGTCCCAGTTAGCGCGAACAAGTTTTGGGTAAATGTCGCTGAAGGCACGACCAACATCTTGGGTGAACGCGAGTGCTGCATTCCAACCGCCATCTTTGTTTTCAGGCGCAACATAGTCGTAGAAGATGCCGCCGACGCCGCGCGTCTCTTTGCGATGTGGAAGATAGAAATACTCGTCGCACCATTTTTTGTAATGGGGATAGTCGGCTATGGCGTGGGATCGGCAGGGCACTTCCATGGCATTGTGAAATGCAATGGTGTCGGGATCTGCTTGATTGCGTTTAACATCCAACATGGGTGTTAAGTCTGCGCCTCCACCGAACCACCATTTAGATGTTACAACCATGCGTGTGTTCATATGGACAGTGGGTACAAATGGGTTGCGCGAGTGGGCGATTAACGAAATGCCAGACGCCCAAAATTGTGGGTCTTGATCGGCGCCCGGAATCTGTTTGCGGAATTCGGGCGCAAATTCGCCATGCACGGTTGAGGTATGAACGCCGACTTTTTCAAAGACACGGCCGACCATGATCGACATCGTGCCGCCGCCACCGTCTTGTCCTTTATGATCTTTACGTGACCACGGCGTGCGCTTGAATATTCCGGCTTGGGCTTTCGCGTCGGGTGCAGTGGGTGGGAGTTCGCGTTCGAGTGTTTCGTAGCTCGCGCAAATTTCGTTTCGGAGCGACTCGAACCAAGCGCGGGCAGTAGCTTTGCGGGTTTCCATTTTTGTCTCAACTAAAATTGACTACATCCAATGCTACACTACATGTCGGTCATGGTGATAGCCCATGATCTAAAGCGACGCATCAGGTGTTGGGGGTTGCAGTCGATTGCCGCTAATCAAATCGGCTTGTTGGGCGTGTAAAATTCCGATACTTGGCGGGATGCTTGAAAAAATCTATCATTGGTTCGAGACCCGATTGCCCGTGTTTAGCGATGCGGCACCAGAGCAGCCGCCCACAACCCTCGCGGCGTTCTACTGGCATTTCGTGAAACCAATATGGCCTGTGTTTGCTGTGTTTTTGGTTGTAGGATTTTTAGGTTCTGCCATTGAAGTTGTTCTGGCGGCCTACGTTGGGTCGCTTGTCGATTTAATGAAGGCGTCTACAACGCCAACAACTTTCATCAGCGACAACGCGTGGGCGCTCGCGTGGATGACGTTTGTCGCATTGATCGCCAGGCCGATCATTTCCACGCTCCACGATCTTTTCAAGAACCAGATAATTTCGGCGCCACTGACGACACGGATACGTTGGGACACGCATCGTTATGTGTTGCGGCAAAGCATTGGCTTTTTCCAGAATGACTTTGCTGGGCGTGTCTCAAACAAAGTTATGCAAAATGCGCCTGCTTTGCGGGAGTCCGTGGTCGCGTTCATTGACGCGCTTTGGTATGCTGCGGTGCATTTTTTGGGAGCAATTTATTTGTTCTGGCAAGCTGACCGCTGGCTGGTCGTGCCATTGATCGTTTGGATGGGGGCTTACATTTGGGCTTTGAAGCATTTTGTTCCACGGATCAAAGCATTGTCGGCGGAGAGTGCCGAAGCGCGTTCGATGTTAATGGGCCGCATTACTGATAGTTATACCAATATTATGACGGTCAAGTTGTTCTCGCATACAAGCCGCGAAGATGTCTATGCGAAGTCCGCTTTGCAAGAACAGATGGCCAAATGGAATGCGTCAAACCGCAATTTGACGACAATGGAGTTGGTAATTTTTGCACTTAACGGCGTGTTGATGGTTGCGGGGACGGGGCTTGCCGTTTGGCTTTGGACGCGGGACGCTGTGAGCATTGGTGCGATCGCGGTGGTGACGGGTTTGATCCTGCGGCTAGTTGCAATGTCGGGTTGGATATTTTGGGTGGTGGCCGGGATATTCGAGAATATCGGGACAGTGCAGGAGGGGATGGAGACAATCAGTAAAGCTCAGGTGGTGACGGATAAGGTCAATGCCCCCGCGCTGATGGTTCCAAATGGTGCGATCTCGTTTGACAGCATTCGATTTGACTACGGTCGCGTGCGTGGAGAGCCGGGCGCTGATCCTGGCCGGGTGATCAATGATTTGATGCTGACGATTGTTCCTGGCGAAAAGGTTGGGCTTGTCGGCCGTTCTGGCGCGGGGAAGTCGACGCTCGTTAATTTGTTACTCAGATTTTATGATGTTGAAGCCGGTCGCATTTTAATTGATGGACAAGATATTCGGTCGGTTACGCAGGATACGTTGCGAGCGGCGGTTGGGATGGTCACGCAAGATACTTCGCTTCTGCATCGTTCGGTTCGCGATAATATTCTTTATGGACGACCGGATGCCAGCGATGAGGAGATGATTGCGGCGGCGAAGAGGGCGCAGGCGCATGAATTCATCTTGGGGCTGGAAGACGGCAAAGGCCGCAAGGGATATCTGGCGCATGTCGGAGAACGGGGAGTCAAGCTGTCGGGAGGGCAGCGGCAGAGAATTGCGATTGCACGAGTGTTGCTAAAGAATGCGCCGATCTTGGTACTAGATGAAGCCACAAGTGCCCTTGATTCCGAAGTCGAAGCTGCAATCCAAGACCAATTGGCGAATTTGATGGATGGGAAGACTGTTATCGCCATTGCGCATCGGTTGAGCACAATTGCGGCCATGGATCGGCTTGTGATCATGGATCGTGGACGAATTGTAGAAACGGGCACCCATCAGGAGCTGATTGGGCGCGGCGGTCTTTACGCTGATTTATGGGCACGGCAGTCTGGAGGTTTTTTGGCGTCGGAGGCTGTGGAGTAAATTCACGCTGGAGGCGATGGGGGAAAGCCGCTTGTTTGACGGAGTGCCTCGAAGAGCATCATGCCGGCTGCGACTGCAACATTGAGTGAACGTAATGGAGCGCGGACCGGGATTGAAACGATTGCGTTGGCTGCCTTTCTGACTGTCTCCGGAACGCCCGCACTTTCGCGTCCCATCAGTATTATATCATTGATTTTAAATTTAAATTCATGAATGGGTGAGCCGCCGTGCGTACTTGCTAGGATGATGCGCTGATGTTTGTTTATGCGCACAATATCGAACGACGACCAATCATCGAATCGCGTGATTAAAACGTGGGGCAGATAATCGAGGCCCGCGCGGCGTAAGGCTCGGTCGGACATGTCGAAGCCTGTCGGACCAATGACGGATACGGGCACATCGAGGCATGCTGCCGTTCGCAGAATGGTGCCGGTATTTTGAGGAATATCAGGTTGGTATAGAGCTAGTGCTGGCTTTTGCATCAGGGCACTCCGTTGATGGAGGGATGCGCCAAATTGCCCCAAAGGTCGCACGGCGTGAACCCCAGAGTTCGCCTTGTGCACGTGCGGAAAGGATGCGACAAAGCGAGCGCTTGATGTCGCCTTCGTCGGGGAGCGCAAGGTGGCTTAGGTGTGTTTACGATGTCGCATTGTCGTCAGCGTGAGCGCCCAGGCGTTTTGTCGGTTTTCCACTCAGCGACACAGGTCCCCGTGTCGGCACACCCTCTTGGTCTGTCGGCGGCTTGTGTTTGGGTATTGTGTCCGTTGCGTGGCGAACCGTATGGTCGCTACAATCGGATTTGGTATTGTCGAATTCAATGGAGGCCGCATTGGCGTCTGAGAGCAAAAAAGGGTCGGCGACGGGAGCAGCTCAAGCGAGCGGGCACGGTCACGGCGAGCATGGCGAGGCCACACGTCGCGACTTTATTACGACGGCGGCACTCGGTTGGGCTGGGGTTGGTGGGGCGTTAGCGCTTTGGCCGTTCATTCAGCAGATGAATCCGGATGCTTCAACGCAGGCGTTGGCGTCGACTGAGCTTGACTTGGCTCCGATCAAAGAAGGACAGGCAGTCACTGTGATGTGGCGCGGAAAACCTGTGTTTATCCGAAACCGTACTAAAGATGAGATTGCGAAAGCGGTGGCTACTCCGGTTGGTGAGTTGTCAGATCGCACGCTTGCTTCAGACAAAGACCGTACCAAAAAAGGCAAAGAGAACTGGCTGGTTTTGGTCGGTATCTGCACACATTTGGGTTGCATTCCCAAAGGGCAGTCGTTGGCAGACCAAAAAGGCGACTACGGTGGATGGTTCTGCCCTTGCCACGGTTCGCACTATGACACCGCAGGACGTATTCGTAAGGGACCGGCACCGCGCAATCTTGAAGTGCCGCCTTATGAGTTTGTGTCCGACACAAAGATCCGGATTGGTTGAGGTCCACGCCCTATGAGCAACCACGAATCCAGTTACGTTCCAAAGACGCGCATCGAAAAATGGTTTGATGAACGGCTGCCGCTGCCACGCATGGTGCACAGCTCGTTTATTGATTTCCCGACACCGCGCAATCTCAATTACATGTGGACGTTCGGGGGCATCCTGTCGTTCATGCTGGTGGTGCAGATCATTTCGGGTATTACGCTCGCGATGCATTACGTGCCGAATGATAAGATGGCTTTTGACTCCGTTGAAGCCATCCGTCGCGACGTCAATTTTGGTTGGTTGTTGCGCAATATCCATGCGGTTGGCGCGTCGATGTTCTTCCTTGCTGTCTATTTGCACATTGCTCGTGGCCTTTATTATGGGTCCTATAAAGCACCGCGCGAGATCCTCTGGATTCTCGGTGTCATCATCTTCTTGTTAATGATGGCGACTGGGTTCATGGGGTATACGCTGCCGTGGGGCCAGATGAGCTTCTGGGGCGTTACGGTGATCACGAATCTGTTCTCGGCCATACCAATCGTTGGGGAGTCGGTGGTGAAGTGGTTGTGGGGTGGATATTCGGTGTCGGGCGTGACGCTAAACCGGTTTTTCTCGCTCCACTATCTGCTGCCGTTCGTTTTGGTTGGTGTTGTCGCGCTGCACGTTTGGGCATTGCACCACGTTGGTCAGAACAACCCGACAGGTATTGAGATCCAGACGAAATCGGATAGCGTACCGATGGGGCCGTATGCGTTGATGAAAGATGCTTACGCTCTGTTTGGGTTCCTTCTCTTGTACGCGTGGTTCGTGTTCTTCGCGCCAGATTATCTCGGTCACGCTGATAACTACATCGAGGCGAACCCGCTTTCGACCCCGCCGCACATCGTTCCTGAGTGGTACTTCTTGCCGTTTTACGCAATTTTGCGCGCGATCCCATCGAAGCTTGGTGGTGTTATCGCCATGTTTGCGTCGATTGTGGTGTTGGTCTTCATTCCTTGGCTCGATACGAGCCGTGTGAAGAGCGCTAAGTACCGTCCGATGTTTAAGTACTTCCTGTGGGCCTTTTTCTTTACGGTGATCGCGCTTGGGTATCTAGGCGGTAAGCCTGCTGAAGGTACATACGTGATGTGGGCGCGGATCTTTACGGCTTATTACTTCGCGTTCTTCCTGATTATCATGCCGATTGTTGGTTTAATCGAGACGCCTCTCAACCTTCCGCGCAGCATCACCGAAGCGGTGCTTGGTAAGGGTGGCGGTGCGTTGCCCGGTACCGTGGCGACTGCTCAGGCTGAAAAGCGCTAATCGTAGGGGACGTTGGACAATGGTAATGACTGTTAAAACCGTCCTTAGGGCTGCTGCGGGACTTTCAATCGTTGGTGGTTTGGCGGCTGGTGCTGCGATGGCCGCTGGTGGAGGTGGCCCCACAATTGAGCAGCAAAAGTGGTCGTTCGGTGGTGTGCGTGGTCACTTCGATCGCGCACAATTGCAGCGTGGGTTCCAGGTTTACAAAGAAGTTTGTGCGTCGTGCCACAGCATGAACCGAATCTCCTTCCGTAATCTATCGCAGCCGGGTGGTCCTGAGTTTCCGGAAGACGGCGTGAAGAATTTGGCGTCGACCTATCAAGTCGTCGATGGTCCGAACGATCAAGGCAAGATGCTCAAGCGTCCTGCGAAGCCATCGGACCCAATTCCTTCGCCGTTTGATAACGAACAGCAAGCGCGCAGTGCCAATAACGGCGCGTTACCGCCGAATCTATCGTTAATTGCACGTGCGCGCGGTATTGAGGTTGAGAAGCCGTTCTGGATGGTCCCGGTTCATATGGTCAAGGACATCGGGACTGGATATCAGGAGGCAGGTGCTGACTATGTTTTTGCCTTGCTGACAGGTTATGCTGATGTGCCAGCTTATAAGAATGAGAATGGGCATTTGGTTCTCATTCCGGCGGCCCAAGCC
The DNA here is from genome assembly GCA_013141255.1 of Hyphomicrobiaceae bacterium. Taxonomy (GTDB): domain Bacteria; phylum Pseudomonadota; class Alphaproteobacteria; order Rhizobiales; family Hyphomicrobiaceae; genus JABFRJ01. Next base: position 15,980 of record JABFRJ010000273.1, on the reverse strand, counting down.
AAGGGTGACAAGGCGGCATTGCGTTGTGCGACCGTTGATAGAGGCGAACCAGGGAAGCCTGACGTTTGCAACAAGCTGGGCGATGGAATGAACTACAATGTTTATTTCCCAGGCAATCAAATTGCGATGGCACCACCTCTGCAAGACGGTCAGTTGAAATACTCGGATAAGTCTCCGGAAACTGTCGCGCAGTACGCGAAGGACTTTGCGGCGTTTTCAGCGTGGGCTGCCGATCCGAAGCTTGAAGAGCGCAAGCGGATTGGTTTGATGAGCATGCTCTATCTTTTGATCACAACGGTGTTGTTATATTTTGCGAAAAAGCGGATCTGGTCAAAGGTCCCGCACTGATCTGATCGGTAGTGCAACTTGATTGGAAAGGGCCTCGCATGCGGGGCCCTTTTTGTTTATTCAAGAGCTGATTTGTCGATGATCGCCCCAATGTCCTGGTGCGTTTTGGTGAGGTTTTGGCGTGACGCAAACCATTCTTGGTATAATCGGTGGCAGCGGGCTTTATGATTTGCCGGGGCTTGAAAAACCTGAGTGGCGGGCAATTGCAAGTCCTTGGGGGGAGCCTTCAGATCAGGTATTGTTTGCTGAACTTCATGGCATGCCGATGCGGTTTATGCCGCGCCATGGTCGTGGCCACCGTTTGTCACCGACTGGTATCAATTACCGCGCCAATATTGATGTGCTGAAACGTGCGGGCGTTACTGACCTCGTTTCCGTGTCGGCCTGTGGCTCGCTCAAGGAAGTGTACGCGCCGGGACACTTCGTGCTGGTAGATCAATTTATTGATCGGACATTTGGGCGCGAAAAATCGTTCTTTGGCAACGGCATGGTCGGGCATGTGTCGTTGGCTGACCCGGTCTCTCCTGTGCTGCTGGGGGCGTTGGACGCCGCCGCCAAAGCCGAAGGCGTGTCGCATACTAAAAACGGCACGTATCTGGTGATGGAAGGGCCGCAATTTTCGACGCGAGCGGAGAGCAATCTCTATCGATCGTGGGGGTGCGATGTGATTGGCATGACCAATATGCCGGAGGCGAAACTCGCGCGCGAAGCCGAGATTTGCTACGCTACGGTCGCGATGGTCACAGATTATGATTGTTGGCATCATGATCATCGCGATGTTGATATTCCATCTATCATTCGTGTCATGACGGACAACGCCGGGAAGGCGCAGAGGCTGATTGCGCGGTTGGCCTTGGATTTTCCGAAGGTGCATCCGCTTTGTCCTTATGGCTCTGATCGTGTGCTTGATACGGCGCTCATTACTGCGCCGGATAGCCGTGATCCGGATTTGTTGGCGAAGCTCGACGCGGTTGCTGGGCGCGTTTTGCAGCGGGGTGCGTAATCCCAATGACTAAGAGTTGACGAGGAGTTGGTGATGACTTTGCGTTATACGCCCGTCGTGACAGGATTGCCTGCAACGGTGCCATTTGTAGGGCCGGAGGCGCAGGAGCGGTTGCGTGGTCGACTGTTTCGGGCCCGTATCGGGGCGAATGAAAGTGTGTTTGGGCCGTCACCACGAGCTATTGCAGCTATGGCGGAAGCGGCGCAAGACTGCTGGATGTATGGCGATCCGGACAATTATGATTTGAAGGCTGCGTTAGCCAAGCATCATAGCGTCAAACCTGAAAACATCGCGGTCGGTGAAGGTATCGATAGTCTGTTTGGGTACACAGTGCGGATGTTTGTCCAACCGGGCGGTGCAGATACTGTTGTGACGTCGGCGGGGGCTTATCCGACGTTTAACTTTCACGTCGCTGGATTTGGCGGACGATTGGTCACTGTTCCCTATGTTAACGATCAAGAAGATCCGCAATCGCTGCTTGATGCCGCTCGGGAGGTTCGACCTAAGCTCATATATTTCGCGAACCCTGACAATCCTATGGGGTCGTGGTGGTCTGCGGATGCATTGCAGTGGTTGATTAAGGGGGTGCCGAGCGAGACGTTGTTGGTGCTGGATGAGGCGTATTCGGAATTTGCGCCCAAGGGCAGTGTGCCGCCCCTTGATGTCTCGAATGCACAGGTGTTGCGCTACCGCACATTCTCGAAAGCGTATGGTATGGCAGGTGCGCGCGTTGCTTACGTCATTGGCGAGGCAGGCGTTATTAGGAATTTCGACAAAATCCGCAATCATTTTTCTGTTAGTCGCATAGCGCAGGCAGGTGCGCTCGCGGCGTTGGCTGATCAGACGTATCTGGCGGACGTTGTTGACCGAGTGGCGACAGCGCGGGAGCGGATCGGAGCGATTGGACGGGCTAACGGTTTGACACCGCTGCCGTCGGCCACCAACTTTGTGACACTCGACTGCGGACGCGATGGAGACTATGCCAAGCGGGTGTTGGATGGCCTGATTGTGCGCGACGTGTTTGTGCGGATGCCAGGTGTTGCGCCACTCAACCGTTGTATTCGTGTATCAGCAGGCCGGGACATTGACCTTGCTTTGTTTGCCGATGCATTGCCGCTGGCTCTGAGTGCTGCGGCTTTGACCACTTAAGTAATGGATCGATTGACGATGAAGAAACGACCGATTACCGCTCCAGATGGCAACCAGCCTGTTAGCCGCTATGCAGAGGCGATGGAAGTCGTTGATGCGCGGCGCTGGTTATTTTTGAGCGGTCAAACGCCGATGCGGCCTGATGGTAGTATTCCAGAGGACTTCCGGGATCAGGGACGGCAGGTTTGGGCGAACATTCAAGCGCAGTTGCGCGCGGCTGAGATGACGCTGGATAATATTGTCAAAGTGACGGTATTCCTCTCAGACCGTCGCTATGGGCCGATCCATCGGGCAATCCGAGAAGAAATTTTGGGCGATCGCGTGCTGGGATTGACGGTGATAATTGTGGGTGCGCTTGATGAGCGGTGGCTGCTCGAAGTTGAAGTGATCGCGGCTGCGTAGTATGGGCACACTAATTCGGGAATGAGATGAGAATTCTCATTTTAACGAGCCAGGGTAAGTACTTCTGCGCGATCTGACCCATGCTCCAAAGTATGAGTGCGAGGAGGATCAAAGCTGGGATTGCCGCTAATACGGCCTTTAGAAAAAACGCCACCAATCGGACGAATGGCACATTGAACTGCGCCACGGAAACTTCGGGGTGCTCACCTGGTCCAAGGGCGGGCGGAAGGTCTCGATAGTTGGAGTTTGGTGTGTCGAGATCGTGTGACAGGTTGGCGGAATAGGATTGGCCGCTCGCGTGCGTTTGCTGACCGTAGGATTGGCGCGGGTTATTTAAGATCTCACGGGCCAATTGGTCGCGCGCTCGGGCTTCTTTCTCGCGTTTGACGGTACGAGGGAGATCGTCGTCTTGAGATGACGCATAGTGCGGGTCGGACATATTGATCGGCTCCTTAACGCGCTGCAGCTGCGACCAACGGCAAAAGGTGGGGCTTGTGCATCGAGGGAAGCGCACGTCACCCACCCGTCGTCGCTGTTGATCTTTTGTATCGTCTGCAACTATTCCCGCGGTTGTTTCGGATTCGGACTACTGTTGCCAATGTTTTTGGCCGGAATACGAACGACTTCGTTCAAACTATCCCCAACAACCTAATATTGACGTGTGTTTTCGGTGCCGCTTTGCGGCATTCTTGTGTTTCTTGATCGACGGTGACGCGCAAACCCGTATTGACCGTCCCGCAGCTTTGAGCGGATTATCGTGAAAACATAGACCAAAAACCTACTGTCGACGGTGGGGCATGGGCGTGGAGCACGTTATGGCTACGGGTAAAGTCTCGGACCTAGGAACTTTAATTACGCGTGGCCCCGTTGAATTTGAGGCTGCGCGTGCGCGCGAGACGGCACAATCGTTTGATCTCAAGGCATTGACGACTGATTTTTATGAGAATCCGTATCCGTATTTTCATGCCTTGCGTACGCATGATCCAATTCGGCAACTGGGCGCAAATTCTTACTTTATAACTCGGTATGCTGATTTGATGGCGGTATACAAAGACGCCAAGGTTTTTTCGTCTGATAAAAAATCGGAATTTCTGCCGAAATTCGGAGATGGGTTACTGTATCAGCATCATACGACGAGTTTGATTTTTAATGATCCACCGCTGCATACGCGTGTGCGGCGCATTATAGCCGGTGCGCTTAATCCAAGGGCTGTGATGGACCTTGAAGCGCCAATGATCGCGATGGTTGATGGGCTGCTTGATCGGATGGCCGAGCGCAGGCATGGCGACATCATCGAAGACTTGGCTGCAGCAGTGCCAATTGAGGTGATCGGGAATTTGTTGGCTATTCCACATGATGCGCGCGATCCACTTAGGGCATGGTCACTTGATATTCTGGGCGCGCTTGAGCCGCAGTTGACGCCTGAGATGTTAGGCCGCGGTGAGATCGCGGTGCGAGACTTTCTTGAGTACCTCAGAATTTTGGTTGGCGAGCGGCGAAAAAAGCCGGGCAACCCGGAGCGCGATGTGTTGACGCGGCTCATACTGGGGGAACGGGACGGCGAGACACTGAGCGAGGTCGAGTTGTTGCAGAATTGTATTTTCATACTCAATGCGGGTCATGAGACGACGACTAATCTTATTGGTAATGCTCTTTATGCATTGTTGGAGTGGCCCGATGAGAAGGCGAGGCTTTTGGCAGACCCCAAACTCATTCAGTCAGCGGTTGAGGAGTTTTTGCGCTTTGAAAGTCCGGTGCAGCTCGGCAATCGGATAACGACGGAGCGTACTGTGATCGGCGGCGTTGAGATGCAAGAGGGCACGTTTGTGACTTTAGGCATCGCGGCGGCGAATCGTGATCCAGCCGCATTTACGGATCCGGATCGATTGGATCTGGGGCGCACCAATAACAAGCATTTGGCGTTCGCGTCAGGCGTGCATGTGTGTGTCGGGCTGACGATTGCACGCATGGAGGGGCGGGTCGCGATCCAGCGGTTTTTAACACGGTTTCCGAAGTATCGATTGAGCGGGCCTGTAATTCGAGGTAATCGTGCGCGGTTTCGCGGGTATTTGTCGATACCAGTGGCGCTTGGGTGACTAGCGCGTTGCAGCGACTGGTGGCTGGGTGAGGGCGGGGGATTTGGTGTCGGCTTCAGCCAGCAAGACGCCAGCGACGATCGCGCGCGCCAATTGTTCGGCCATGCAGCGATGGCCGTTATCGTTGAGATGCAGGTTGTCATTGGTCAAATAGAAAGCGTCGCCGCGTTGGCGCGAAAGTTCTTGCATTGCATAAAATCTGTCAACGAGCAGTACGCGATGTTCTTGCGCTATTTCAGCGACCGCGGTGACGACTTTTTCGTAGTAGTCATCTTTCACGAGCGCGTCGCCATACTGGGGGTCAACTAAGACGACGTCGAAATTGTTCTCATGTAGCCAAGTCAGCGTTCGGCGCAGACACTGCTTGAAGCTGTCGAGATCAATGTGTCGAATGGCATCGTTCGTGCCAACTTGCCAAAGAACTAAGTCGGGCTTCACATCGGCGATGGTGTCCTTCATGCGGGCCGACTGGCCTTCAGCCACCTCGCCCGACATGCCGCGACCAACTACATCGAAATCGAGGCCGACAAACATACGCTCAAGGCCGGATTCTAGTTTGGCAATGTAAGCATTGGACGGGCGTGACGCGCCAACACCGACTGTTGATGATGATCCAATGGCTAAGACTTTTGGCGCACGCTTGTTGCGAACGGCTCGGCGCAGTCCACGGAGGGGGCGCCTGAAATTGTCACCAGCGAGTTTGCGTGTGGTGCAATCGTTGGAAAGAGTTGGTGGCAAGGACGGCAGGCTTACCGGTCCCAATCCAGCGCCTATTGTAGCTTCAAAAACGCTCGGCGTGACAGAGGCTTTAACGGTAGCATCATCTGCTGCCGTTCTGGCTGTTGATAGTGCTAGAAATACTGCAAATACCGGCCAGAGCTTCATGTTCGAGATGTCCTAGTCCCGCCCCCGTATTTTGTCCTATTGTATGCAAATGACCTGGATTGGTCAAATGTTCAGGCTCCGTTTTCTGGCGGCTGTGGCTGGTTTTTATAGGGCCTGGTTGACAGGTGCACTTATGGGAGGCCACATCGCATCGAATTGGGGCAAATCGGCTCTCGCAGCGAGGTATTATGACAACGGCGCAACTCAAATCAGTCATTGAAGCGGCTTGGGATGTACGGGAAAAAATCACCCCTACAACTAAGGGTGAGGTGCGTGATGCTATTGAAGGGGCACTTGCCTTGCTTGACGCGGGGGCTTTGAGGGTTGCTGAGAAAATTGATGGCGAATGGGTCGTGCATCAATGGGCCAAGAAGGCTGTGCTGCTATCGTTCCGGCTCAATGAAAATATGGTGATGCCATTTGGCCCCGGCGATACGGCCTATGGCTTTGACAAAGTGCCACTTAAATTTGGTGATTGGAGGCAATCTGAGTTTGCCAAGGCTGGCTTTCGGGCAGTGCCCGGCGCAGTCGTGCGGAGGTCGGCGTTTATTGCAAAGAACGTTGTTCTGATGCCATCGTTCGTCAATGTCGGGGCGTACGTTGATAGCGGCACGATGGTTGATACGTGGGCGACGGTTGGGAGTTGCGCCCAGATCGGAAAGAACGTGCATTTGTCCGGTGGCGTTGGCATCGGCGGTGTGTTGGAGCCATTGCAGGCTAATCCGACAATTATTGAAGATAATTGCTTTATTGGAGCTCGTTCGGAAGTCGTGGAAGGCGTCATTGTTGGTGAAGGTTCTGTCATCTCAATGGGTGTGTTTCTCAGTGCGTCGACCAAAATCATAGATCGGGCCACAGGAAAGATTTATATCGGTCGCGTGCCGCCCTTCTCGGTTGTGGTATCGGGGTCTATTCCACAAAGTGCGATGCCTGGAGCGAATTGGGGGCCGTCGCTCTATTGTGCGGTGATTGTTAAAACAGTCGATGCGCAGACACGCTCCAAGACGGCCATCAACGAGTTGCTTAGAGATTGAGTGAAGTCCTTTTGTTCTTCAACGATCGCACGTAACGGCAGCGCTCATTTCTCAGGACTATCCATGCGGATCCTTCATTCGCCGAACAGCAGCGCGCATCAACCGGAGCGCTATTTTCGGCGAGGAGCTATTGTACCTCATCCTGAACAGGCTGTGCGGTATCGTCGGCTGCGTGACGTGGTGCTGGCCGACGGGCACGACTTAATGCATGCGGGCGAGTTCGGGTTAGGGCCGATCAAGGCTGTGCATGCGACGGACTATGTGGAGTTTTTAGCTACAGCTTGGGCGCGGCGCGAGGCGGTGCCCGGGATCGATGATGAAATCGGTTCCTCGCATTTTGCACGACCTCACATGTCGCGTCGTCCAGAGGGCATATTGGGGCAAATCGGGTACTACATGGCCGATACGTCGACGCCCATTCAAGCGGGGACGTGGGATGCGATTTATGGCTCGGCGCAGGCGGCGGTCAGTGCAGCTGAGCTCTTGGCATCGGGTGAAATTGGGGCCGCTTATGCGCTTTGTCGGCCGCCAGGGCATCATGCCTATGCCAATAGTGCGGGTGGATTTTGTTTTTTGAACAACACAGCCATCGCAGCGCGACATCTGGTGAAGCGGTCGGGCGGTCGTATTGCGATCATTGATATAGATGTTCACCACGGAAATGGCACACAGGGTATCTTTTACGAAACGGCAGATGTCTTGACGCTGTCAGTTCACGCGGATCCGGCTAACTATTTTCCATTCTATACTGGTTATGCCGATGAGAGCGGGGTAGGAGCAGGGTTAGATCATAATCACAACTTTCCATTGGCGGAGGGTGCCGATGATCAGACGTGGCATAAGACGCTGGCAGATATGTTAGCGTTAGTGCGCTCGTATCAGCCCGTTGCCGTGGTTGTGGCGTTGGGTTTTGATGCGTCTGTTGACGATCCGATTGGCGCGTTCGGGGTCACGACCGATGGATTCTCTAAGGCTGCATCTATGATTGCTGGGCTCGGGTTGCCGACGGTTTTAGTTCAAGAGGGTGGTTATCTTTGCGACGCTTTGCCGCTTAATCTTTCAGTTTTTTTGAAGAGTTTTGAAAGTGCGCATCAGGTCTGACGCTTATATTCAGCGTCAATACGTGACTGCTGGTGCATCTTGGGAGTGCTGGCATGGACGAAAACCGCGGAGCGATTGACTACCGAGCCCTTGACGCGGGTAAGATTGTATCAACGATTGCGAACCTGCGATTGCGGATTTTTGAGCGATTTCCCAATGCCGGTCTTGCTGCGGTTTGTGCTGAACTTGGCCAAATTGCGGGTGAAAGTCGTGCTCGGATTGTCCAAATTGAGCGGGGGAACTGGTTGCTGCGGGGTGTTGTTGCAGTTGTTATTGTTGGGTTGACTGGCCTGTTTGGAATTCTGGTGCGTGAAGCGGTGACGATCAATCGGACACCGGACAACATTTACTCAGTATTGCAGGGTGTTGATGCGCTCAAGAATATTCTGGTGCTGATTGGCGCAATGGTGTTGTTTCTGATTACTGTGGAAATGCGTATGAAACGACAACGAGCGCTTAGGGCGTTGCATGAATTGCGATCGATTATTCATGTGATCGACATGCACCAATTGACGAAAGACCCTAGTGCGGCGATTGCTGGTTTGTCGCCCACGGCTCATTCGCCTGTTCGTTTGATGAAGCCTGCTGAGCTTGTGCGTTATCTCGATTATTGCTCTGAGTTATTGTCGCTATCGGCAAAGGTTGCGGCACTTTATGCGCAAAGTCTGACTGATGCAGCGGTCGGGGAGGCGGTTGCAGACATCGAGCGATTGACCACGAACCTGTCGCAGAAAATGTGGCAAAAGATTATGATCATTGAGAATGAGAACAACGCCCAATTGAAGGTATTGACGGTGCAGACTCCAGCTATCGCGGTGGGGAAATTGCCGTCCGATGGTTTGCAGGGAATTGTTGCGGCACCGACCATCAAGCGTTGATACTTGATGTTGGCATGTTGCGTCGTCGATAGGATTTGGGTTGGATGTGATGTTGTTAAGCCCCACAGATTCTGTTGCGCTGGCTCAAGCGCTTATTCGCTGTCAAAGTGTGACACCGAATGAAGCTGGTGCACTGCAATTGATGGAAGATGTTCTGAAGCCGCTTGGCTTTCAGTGTCATAGACTGACTATGCGTGAAGCGGGAACGCCCGACGTCGAAAACCTCTATGCGCGTATTGGCTCGGGTGCACCGCATTTGTGTTTTGCTGGACATACCGATGTCGTGCCGCCGGGAGATAAGGCGATGTGGCGGCATGGTCCGTTTGAAGGTGTGATTGACGGCGGTGAACTTTACGGTCGCGGTGCGGTCGATATGAAGGGAGCGATTGCGGCGTTTACGGCAGCATCAGCGGGGCATTTGCGGAAAATGCAGATGCAAGGTGGCTTGGTGCGCGGATCCATTTCACTTTTGTTGACTGGGGATGAGGAAGGACCCTCAATAAATGGTACGGCGAAGGTTTTGGATTGGTTAGCTGCGCGTGGCGAGGTGATCGACGGCGCCATTGTTGGGGAGCCAACTAACCCGACGATACTTGGTGAAGAGATCAAGATCGGTCGTCGAGGATCATTGACGGCTGAGATTGTGATCACCGGAAAGCAGGGGCACGTCGCGTACCCGCAGCTAGCTGAAAACCCAGTGCCGCGTCTTGTGCGTGTACTTGATCGGCTGTGTCGGCAAAGACTAGACAATGGGAATGATGATTTTGAACCCTCGAACTTGGAAGTGACTGTTATTGGGGCACCTAACGCGGCGACGAATGTGATTCCCGCGGAGGCGAAGGCGAAGATCAATATTCGCTACAATTCGGAGTGGACACGACCGCGGCTTGAGGCGTGGGTGAGAGCGCAGATTGATGAAATTGTCAGGGAAATGCCGATGAATGTCATGACGGTATTTTCGGGCACGGGAGACGTGTTTCTAACGAAGCCTGGGCGACTTGTGTCCTTGATGCAGGCAGCGGTTCGGGCCGAGACAGGACGCGATGCGCGGCTGACTACTAATGGCGGGACGTCGGACGCGCGATTTATTCAGGCGTATTGCCCTGTGATTGAATTTGGCTTGATCAACACGCTTGCGCATCATGTTGACGAGCGCGTGGCTGTGAGTGATCTGCGGCTGCTGGAAGCCATATATGCGCGCTTTATTGAAACATTCCTGGCGTGAAGTTTGGTTCGAATGCCATCCGTGCGATCTAGTGGCCTCGAAAGAACGTGAACTGCACATGTTTATGTAAAATTAATACAGTGAGCGGTATAGATTGGAGAAGTTGTAGCTTGATTGGTCTATTTGAAAATTGGTTTTAAACTAGAAATTGTGTTGTGCAGTGTATCGCGCATTTGCGGATGGAATTGTGACGTGAAATTAACCAATGTGGCAGCATTCTCACCTGTGACGGTGGGGAAATTTCGTGGCTGCTCGAATTTTTGATGATCAAGGTGGAGCATGGTCTGGTGGCTCGCGAGAGTTTCGCCGGAGCTTTTGGCCTACCAGTTCACAAATGACGCCCGACGATTATGTCGCGCGGGCGTTGGGTTTTGTGGTTGTTGATCGATTTGGCACGTCCGTTCAATTGCGACTTGATCCGGCGCTTGTATCACGGACGGCACTTTTTCAGGCTTTTGCTTGGATTCAGCAACTCAGATTTGATCGCATCTCTGTTGGATTATTCCGGGCTGATTGGGACTATCAACTCTTCTTTACTGTCGAGCAGGCAAAGATATACGTTGCGCAGGTCAAGTATGGTCTGCAAGCTCGTGAAGCGCCAGCGCTTGTTTGCCGAAGTCACGATGCCGAACGACTACCTCCAGGCTCTGCATTTCAAGCCCTTGTTTCCGATTGGCGTACGGTGCGAGGTGCTGCCACACGAGCAACTGCGATTGATTTTGCACAACGGCATTTGGGCTCGCGCTTTGTGCTGACAGAAACTCGCGATGTTGGCGATCATTTGATCTTCAATACCGTGGGAAATGGCTTTGAACTCTATGGCTCGGAATGGGCTAGTACTGCGGTGGGGCGCCCTGTGCATGTGCAGCCTGATACGGTTTATGGCGCATGGGTTTCCGATACATATGATGCTGCACTCAGAAATCGACAAGCCATTCTGCAAGATGTTGATGCACTAGTGACTGCTAAATCAGGCCAGCGGGCTCGTTTGCGTATTCGTCGCGCCGTATTACCACTGATTTCTAGCGACGGACGAAGCTTTGTGGTCGGCGGTTCCATTCACGAAGTTAGCATAGATCTCAGATCTTCATTGAAATCCGCTTGTGCTGTGGATTCTGGCGGCGAGTTGAATGATCTGGAAATTGCCAGCAGCAGGCTCATTAACTCACAACGTGCGCGAGCAACGAAAGTCTCTGCATCTGCTTAAGTTCATTGTAATGTCATTTATAATTGAATATCGCGATTTGGCCTGATAATGAAACGACCTGTTTTGTTATGTACAAGGGTTATTTCAAATGGCAACTCCAGCGCTTGATAAAATGTCGCTCAAGGAACTTATGGACCTTGAGACGCGCGTGAAGAAAGCAATTGCAACAGCGCGTGATCGCGAACGGTCAAATCTGAAAAGCAAGATTGACCAGATCGTGGCAAATGCCGGATTGTCGCGCGAGGAAATGGCAGAACTATATGGTTTCGCCAAAGGTCGTGGTGGCCGCAAGGGTGGTAAGGTCGCGCCTAAATATCGCAATCCAGACAATAAGATTGAAACTTGGACTGGGCGTGGACGGCAGCCGTTATGGCTGGTTGCGCGGTTAAAAAAGGGCGGAAAACTTGTAGATTTCGCAATTTAATCGCTCTGTCTTCTTTGTTCTGGAGCCCGTACCCACTGTTGTGGTTGCGGGCTTTGTTTTTTGTAATTGCATGGAGCGGTCGGCATTGCGACAGTGGGGACGTGAAAACGCGCTCAATGTGCAGTTGCAACGATCTGTGGTTGTGTGGTGTGCGAGCTTAATCAAGTTGTGGCAACGAACTTATGACCGATATAGCGACGCGCGTTTATAATCATACTTGGAAGATCGATCCTATCGTGCGGTCGGTTCTGGATACTGATTTCTACAAATTGCTGATGGCGCAAACGATATTCCGGCGACATCGAGATGTTCAGGTTACGTTCGGGATCATCAATAGGTCAGTGCATATACCATTGGCGCGGACCATTGATCATGGTGCGCTCAAAGAACAGCTCGATCATATCCGTTCGCTGTCGCTCACTCGGGGTGAGAGTACATGGCTCAGGGGTAATATGTTCTATGGCAAGCGGCAGATGTTCGCGCCGGACTTTATTGCTTGGCTAGAGGGTTTTCGCTTTCCGGCTTACGAGTTGCAGCGCGTCGGCGATCAATACGAACTCACGTTTGCGGGGTCGTGGATTGAAACGACAATGTGGGAAATTCCCGCGCTCGCTGTCATTATGGAACTGCATTCGCGCGCCGTACTTAAAGGACTGGGGAAGTTTGAACTTCAGGTTTTATATGCGCGAGCAATGACGCGGGTGTGGGAGAAAATCCAGAAATTGAAAGCGATCGATGGGCTGCGGATCGCAGATTTTGGCACGCGACGGCGGCATGGCTTTTTATGGCAGGATTGGTGTGTGCAGGCTATGCTAGAAGGGCTTGGTCAGCAGTTTCTCGGTACTTCGAACTGTATGATTGCGATGCGGCGCGAGGTGGAAGCTGTTGGAACCAACGCGCATGAATTGCCGATGGTGTACGCGGCACTTGCAGCCGACGATCGCGCTTTGGCGCAGGCGCCCTATGATGTTTTGTCGGATTGGCAGGAGGACTACGAGGGCAATTTGCGGGTGATTCTACCGGATACATATGGGTCGGCGGGCTTTTTGGACAAAGCACCGCATTGGGTGCCAAAATGGACCGGTATTCGTATCGATAGCGGCGATCCGAAGGTCCAAGGCGATCTAGCGATCGCTTGGTGGAAGAGTCGGGGCGAGGACCCTACACAGAAACTGGCGATTTTCTCTGATGGCCTGGATGTGGAAGAGATTGCGTCGCTTTCTGCCTATTTTGCTGGGCGCGTGCGGGTTGGTTTCGGATGGGGGACTTTGCTTACCAATGATTTCCGAAATTTGGGGCCGGATCACCGGCTCGACCCGTTCTCCATTGTTTGCAAAGTAGTGTCGGTCAATGGAAAGTCGGCGGTTAAATTGTCCGATAATCCGGCCAAAGCGATTGGACCTAGGCTTGAATTGGAGCGCTATCGCCGCGTCTTTGGTGTCGGGGCTCAGATGGTGCAGCCTGTCGTTGTTTGAGGTTTTCGAGTATATGGTTCGATGGGGATAGATTTTAATGCTCCATTGTATCGGTTATCACTCAGTATGGTTTGTTAGAGCATTGTGTCGCGAGGATTTGGCTATAATGCACTTGCGAGGTTTTGGTGGCTGCGGTACCAAAATGTGTATAAATTTTTGATTGGGGAGATCTGACTATGCCAGTGGATACGAGCGGCGGGCATCCGGCGATGAGCTATGGTCAGCATACGAGCACCTATCTGGGATTTCTACGCGGCTCCATCGTACTCACAGTGCTTGTTGCTCTGATCCTCATTGGAATGCTCATTTTCCTCACCTAATGGTTTTGAGTTTTGTCTTAACCTTTTGCCAGACCGTGCGTGCGAAACGTGTACGATGGTATCGTTATATGTTGCGATCTCGTAACATTGAGTCATAGTGTTAAGCTTCAAAGTATTGGCCTTGCTTGCACGTGAAGCGGGCATTCGAAACGGGATGCGTTCATGACGACGATTGCCGTGATTTCTGAGCGGGCAGATGAACCGCGTGTGGCGGTGTCGCCGGAGACCGTAAAAAAACTGACAGCACTGGGGTGTAAGATCCGCGTGCAATCGGGAGCCGGGAAGCGTTCGCGATTTACGGATGAAGCCTTGAGCGCTGCTGGCGCAGAGGTCGTGGCGAGTGCGGGAGACGCCGTGAAAGATGCAGACATTCTGCTTGGTGTTCGACGGCCAGCACGTGATCAACTCAATGGTTTGAAGCCTGGTGCGTTGGTTGCTGCGATTCTCAGTCCGCATGATGATAGCGCTGATCTCGCCACGTTGGCTGAGAGCGGTGTCAGTCTTTTCTCGATGGAATTCATGCCGCGCATCACGCGGGCGCAGTCGATGGACGTGCTTTCAAGCCAGGCCAACCTTGCTGGCTACAAAGCCGTGATTGATGCGGCGGCGATGTTCGAACAGGCGATGCCGATGATGATGACGGCCGCTGGCACCGTGCCTGCAGCAAGGGTGTTCATTATGGGCGCGGGCGTTGCTGGATTACAGGCTATTGCGACTGCGCGGCGACTGGGTGCGATTGTGACGGCGACTGATGTGCGACCGGCTGCGAAGGAGCAGTGTGCTTCGTTGGGCGCGAAATTTATCGCAGTTGAAGACGACGAATTCAAGCAGGCACAGACTGCCGCTGGTTACGCTAAGCCGATGAGCGCCGAGTATCAGGCGAAGCAAGCGGAATTGGTTGCAAACCACGTGAAGACGCAAGACATCGTGATTACAACGGCCCTGATCCCGGGCCGCCCTGCGCCCCGTTTAATTACGCGAGCCATGGTCGACAGTATGAAGCCGGGTGCGGTGATTGTTGATTTGGCGGCGGAGCGCGGGGGAAACTGTGAGCTCACGCAGGCTGACAAAGTCATCGATCACAACGGTGTTTCGATTGCTGGTCCGCTCAACTTGGCTGGTGAATTGCCGGTCAATGCGTCGAGCCTTTATGCCAAGAACTTGCTGTCGTTCCTTGAATCGCTTTTTGATAAAAAGGAAAAAAAATTGGCTGTGAACTGGGACGATGAAATCGTTAAGGGCACGCTGGTTGCGAAAGACGGCAAGATTGTTCATCCCGCACTCCTTAAGGGGGCCTGATATGCGCCGTTTCTTTACGCTACTTGCGTTGTTGTTGCCGGGCCAAGCGGTTGCCGCTGGTGGGGCAGCGATTGATCCAGCTGTGTATCAGTTCATGGTGTTTGTGATTGCAATCTTCGTTGGTTACTTCGTCGTTTGGTCGGTGACGCCAGCGCTGCATACACCGCTGATGAGCGTGACGAACGCGATCTCGTCTGTGATCGTGGTTGGAGCGCTATTGGCGGTGGGTGTGCAAGCCGTGTCGTCAGGGAGTTACATCGCAAAGTTCTTTGGTGTGCTTGCGCTCGCCATGGCGTCGGTCAATATTTTCGGCGGCTTTCTTGTGACCCAGCGGATGTTGGCAATGTACAAGAAAAAAGAAAAAGCCAAGTGAGTGATGAAGCCGTTTCGCGTCTCTCCGCTCGATCTGCTCTCGCCAACTCAGCCTAAAACTCCCGGTAGGACCCTGTCATGAGTGCCAATGTTGTTGCTCTTCTCTATCTCGTCTCAGGGGTACTGTTTATCCTAGCGCTGAAGGGGCTGTCGCATCCTGAAAGCTCGCGGCAAGGCAATACATTTGGTATGATCGGCATGACGATTGCCGTGTTGACGACGCTGGGCCAGCTTGGTTCGTCGGACAGTATGTTGACGTGGTTCCTTATTTTGCTCGGACTCGGTGCTGGTGGAGCAATTGGCGCCTATACGGCGCGCACGATCCCCATGACAATGATGCCGGAGCTTGTGGCGGCGTTTCATTCACTCGTCGGTTTGGCTGCGGTATTCGTGGCGGCGAGCGCAGTATATGCGCCTGAGGCGTTTGGCATCCTCGTCGATCAGGCGCGGCCGCAGCTTGGTATTAAGTGGGCTAGTTTGCTCGAAATGGCGCTTGGCGTCGCAATTGGTGCGATTACGTTTACAGGCTCAGTTATTGCGTTCTTGAAGTTGTCCGGGCGTATGAAGGGCAATCCGATCATGCTGCCGGGACGGCATGTGATCAATCTGGCGCTTGGCGCTCTGATCATTCTGCTGGTTTATTGGTTCTGTGAATCAGGCGGTTCTACGTGGTTGTTCTGGGCCATCACTCTATTGTCGTTGATGTTCGGAGCGTTGATCATCATCCCGATCGGCGGCGCGGATATGCCTGTTGTGGTGTCG
>JABFRJ010000362.1 GCA_013141255.1 Hyphomicrobiaceae bacterium | reverse complement strand
TTTATGCGACAGGCGTTGCGCTTCCCGCGAAGAGGGCATGCGCGGAAAACTACGGCGCTGTTGGCTGTCCCGCGACACCATCAACACTCAACCGGAAAGACGTGGACTTGTCTGCACTCGGGCTCGACCCGAGTGTCCCGAGGACCCAGCCATCAGCGAGTTGTAGCGCTTCAGTTGTGCGCGTTGATGCCGCGCGCACTACATTTTCATTCGAAGCACGCGAATCGATACCGAGGTGATAAGTGCAAATGTTACGCGCGACAATGGCTGAGGTCATGAGAGCAGCTGCCCATTACCACACGCAACAATTGACTCGACGCTACGACCCGCACCATAGAGCTTGCGATCACGCCTCTTCTGCCGACCGTGTTGATATAGCCAACGCGGCCGCCGCCCCAACTCGCAGCGCTAGCCAATCGTTAATCGCTAACCGCGACATCCGAAACGAGCCTCAATGCCCAATCATCCTGATCAACCCTCACGCCTATCTCTTGCCAATCTCGTCACTGTCCGCGCTGGCACCTCCGTCTTCGCGTACGACAAAGCCCGACTGCAGTCAGGCATTGCTCATATCGGTCTCGGAGCATTCGCCCGCGCCCACATCTGCGACTACACCGACGCAATTTTGAATGAGGACTTCGGTCCTTGGGGCATCGCTGGCATCAACTTGCGCAACCCGGATCAGCGCGACCGATTAGCGCCTCAAGACTGGCTCTATACCGCCATCAATCGTGACGCCGACGTTGATACCGCAAAGATCATAGGCGCTATCACGCAGGTGCACGCAGCCAATGACGACGCCCATGCAATCGCGGCCCTGCTCGCATCTCCTGAGATCCGGATTGTCAGTCTCACCGTGACCGAGAAAGGCTACTGCCACGACCCCGCCGGTGGCCGCCTATCAGAACATCACCCCGATATACAACACGACCTTAATCATCCCCGCGCGCCGAAGTCCGTCATCGGCGTTCTGACCTCAGCACTCGCCCGTCGTCGCGATGAGGGATCACATCCCTTCACAGTCCTTTGTTGCGATAATCTTCCCCACAATGGCGCACTCGTAGCTCAACTCGTCCAAGATTTCGCCGCCCTGCGCAATGACAAGTTGGCGCGCTGGATCGAAACCAACGTCGCCTTCCCCAGCACTATGGTCGACCGCATCGTTCCCGCAACCACACCGCGCGACCTAGTCGATGCCGTTGACGCCATTGGCCTGACCGATGCCGCGCCCGTCATCCACGAACCCTTCAAACAGTGGGTCATAGAAGACCGCTTTGTCGACGGCAAACGCCCCGCATGGCAACGTGCGGGCGCCACATTGGTCGCCGATGTCGCCCCGTTTGAAGCCATGAAGCTGCGCCTGCTCAACGCCTCCCACTCAGCGCTCGCTTACTTGGGTTATCTCGGCGGCCACGAAACCATTGGCGATTGCGTAAGCGACCCTACCTACCGTGCTTACGTCGAGGCGCTTTGGCGCGAAGAAATAATCCCTGTCACCCCAGCACCGCCCGCGACAGACTTGCACGCTTACGCTCGCCAACTCCTAGCCCGCTACGATAATCCGTCAATTCGTCATCGCGTCTGGCAGATCGCCATGGATGGTTCACAAAAATTACCGCAACGATTGCTTGCAACCACGCGCCTGTGCCTTGCTCGCAACCTCCCCATTGTGCGCCTCGCCTACGCTATCGCGGCTTGGATGATCTACGTTGGCGGCGTCGATGAGCGTGGCCAACTCATCGATGTGCGTGATCCGCTCGCGGACACGTTCCGCCGTGCGCTCGCCAACACGGGGCCCTCATCGGACGCCCGCGTCGCCGCACTGATTGGCATCGACGCGGTGTTCGGGCCCGACCTGGGCGCAAACGCTGTCTTCCGCGCAGCTGTCGCCGAAGCCTATGATCGTCTGCGCCGCCATGGTGCTCGCCAGTGCGTCGCAACATTGGCCTAAAACGGCTCTAGGCTTGACATCGGGATAAAAAAACAGGCAATTTCGGTCAATTGGTCATGCCAAATGACCAGTGTCACTGCTCTCAGCGGTAGCTTTTGCAAAAATTGGCACGGAAACGTCTGTCGGGCTCCCACCTCATGCCCATTATATCCATCGAGCCGCGTCGGCTTTATCGCCAGATCGCCGATCAGCTGCGTCAGTTGATTGATGATGGCGAATTTGCCGAGGGCCAACGTCTTCCGACGGAGCGCGAGCTCGCGTTGAAGCTCGGCGTTTCGCGTCCAACCGTGCGTGAGGCCCTGATTGCGCTTGAAGTGGATGGCCGCATCCGCATCCGCGTCGGCTCGGGCATCTACGTGCAACGACGTCCGCGCGCCCAACCCACCAATCAAATATCGGCCGCCCCGCCCGTTGCTGGCCCATTCGATATTTTAAAAGCCCGTGCATTGTTTGAGGGCGCTGTCGCCGACGAGGCCGCCCAAACAGCGACCCCCGCGGACATCGTCCGTATTGACCGTGTCATCGACGCGATGCACGCAACGCAACACCCCGGCCAAGCCAGTCTTGCCGTCGACCGCGCCTTCCACGTCGCAGTCGCCGAATGTTTGCGCAACGACGCCATCACCAAAATCGTCGGCGACCTCTTCGATCAGCGTATTAATCCATACTTTGCGCAACTCGCCAGCTACTTCGAAAATGCCGCGAGTTGGCAGGCAGCCTTGGCCGAACACGCGGCCATCCGCGACCGTATCGCCGCCCATGATGGCCCCGGCGCCCGCGACGCAATGCGACTGCATTTCGATCAATCCCAACTGAGGTTTTCCGACAGTTTCGGTGATGCAGAGCCGACCCCAATGTCAGTCGTCGAAATACCCCGCCGCGCATCTGCCGCAAAAATTGCAGCGCGCGCTGGGGTGTCAACCAAGTCAAAACGCCAACAACACAAAGGGAGAAAGTAACAATGACCAGAAAAACATGGACACTGTTCGGCGCGGCACTAGCCGCAACGCTATCGGTATTGCCGGCGCAAGCGCAGACCAAATTAAAGTGGGCACACGTCTATGAAACGTCTGAAGCGTTTCATACAGAGTCCGTCTGGGCCGCCGCCGAGTTTGCTAAGCGTACCAACAACAAATATCAGATCGAAGTTTTTCCAGCCTCTCAGCTCGGTAAGGAAACTGACATCAACCAGGGCCTTTCGCTCGGCTCCGTCGATGTCATCATATCAGGCGCAAGTTTCGCAGCACGCTCGTTTCCGCCCATTGGCGTCGGTTATTATCCCTTCACCTTCAAGGGGCCAGAGCACCTTCTTGCCTTTGCCAAGAGCGATGTCTTCAAGGAACTCGCCAAGGGCTACGAAGAAAAGACCGGTCACGTCATCACTGCCACCACCTACTACGGTACGCGTCATACGACCTCAAATCGCGCCTTCAAAAATTGCGCTGACATGAAGGGCCTCAAGATTCGCGTCCCCGACGTTCCAGCTTACCTAGCCTATCCCCGTGCCTGTGGTGCCAACACAACGCCCATCGCCTTCGCTGAAGTCTATCTCGCACTTCAGAATGGTACAGTCGAAGCACAGGAAAATCCGCTGACCACGATCGACGCCAAAAAGTTCTACGAAGTCCAGAAGCACATCATCCTGACTGGCCACATCGTTGACGCCTTGAACACGATCGTCGCCAAGGGTACATGGGCTAAGTTCACTCCTGATGAGCAGAAGATCTTCGTTGACGTGAGCCAGGAAGCCGCTGCCCGTGCCACAGCGACGATCAAAGCTGCAGAGCAAAAACTCGTGCAGTTCTTCAAAGACAAGGGCCTCACCGTCACCGAAATCGACCGGAACCAATACCTCGACGCAGTCTCCAAAAGTGCGACGTTCGAGCAGTTCGGCTATCGCAAAGCCGACTGGGATCGCATCCAGGCTGTGAAGTACTAAGCTGACGACCTACTGCCATTGAGCGGCGCGCCCCAGTGCAATGGGACGCGCCAGTTCACAATGTGTGTATAATGCTAGAAGGTGCCAACCGTGTCGCAAGCCGCGCCCGAACATCACACCCAGATCACGACCGAAGAAATCGCCAAAACCTTCGACGAGGTCTCCGCGCCGACTGATCTCTCCGTCTATGGCGTCGAAGATTGGGTAACACTCGCAATTTTTTGGGTCATGTGTGGCTGCGTATTTTTGCAGTTCTTCACGCGCTATGTCCTCAACGACAGCTACGGCTGGACCGAAGAGATAGCCATCTATTGCCTCGTTGCCGTAGTCTTCCTCGGTTCTGTCATGTGCGTCCGTCTATCGCGTCACATTCATGTTGATTTTCTCTATCGCAAAATCTCGCCGCCCATTGCTCGTGTGCTCTCGATCATAGTCGACGTCCTGCGCACAGTCTTACTCGCCTACTTGGCCATTCTTGTCTGGCGCTACGCCAGCGTGATTTCAGACGAGCGCATGACGACAATTGACTGGCCGAAAATGCCATTCTTCATGATGATCTTTGCGGCTTTCGTTCTCATGACGCTCCGCAGCATCCAGGTTGCGTTTGCCAACTGGCGCCGTGGATATTCAATTCTTGAACGCCCCGGCGCGTTCGATGGCACCGAGGAAGCCCAATCATGACCATCCTCCTTGGCGGCTTCATTTTTCTCATGATCGTCGGTGTGCCCGTTGCCATGTCGATGGTGCTCGCGTCCCTCGCTTATCTCCTCGTCCACGGCGGCGCGCCGGACGTGATTGTCGCGCAGCGCATGATCGCA
>JABFRJ010000278.1 GCA_013141255.1 Hyphomicrobiaceae bacterium | reverse complement strand
AAGCTGCTCAAAGAAAAAGAGGAGCTGGCGTTGGCGGCGGCGCTTGAGAGCGTCAAACAGGATGCGGTGGCGGCGATCAACGTTGAGAACTTTACCGGCGCGATGAATGCGTTGGCTGAATTGCGCAAGCCGGTGGATGCGTTCTTTGAGAAAGTGACGGTCAACGCGGATGATGCGAAGCTGCGGCTTAATCGCTTGCGGTTGTTGTCGGAGATCCGAGCGGCGACACAGACGGTGGCGGATTTTTCTAAGATCGCGGGGTAGCTTTGATGCGGCTCGCGACGCTCCATCGGTATCCGGTCAAAAGTTTTGGCGGGGAGAGTTTGGCGCGGCTTGGTGTTGAACGACAGGGGTTGGCGGGGGATCGGCGCTATATGGCTGTGACGCTCACTGGGGCGTTTGTGACTGCGCGGGATGTGCCGCAGATGTTACTGATTGCGGCGACTGCGCGCGAGGGTGGCTTGCGATTGGCGCACGCTGCGCATGGTGTCATTGATGTGATGGAACCGGGGAACGATGCTGAGCGCCAGATGGTGCAGGTTTGGCGCAGTGAAGTGCCAGCACGCGTTTGTGATGCGGCGACGAATGCGTGGCTGAGCCGAGTGTTGGGCCGGGACGTGCGGCTGGTGTTTATGGCTGACGTATCAGCGCGGACGGTCAATCAAGATGTTGGTGGACCCGAGGATACGGTGAGTTTTGCGGATGGGTATCCGTTGCTGCTCGCGAGTGCTGCGTCGCTTGATGACTTGAATAGTCGGATGGCGGAGCGCCGTGGTGGCTTTGGCGAGGCCTGTGAGATGGTTCGCTTCAGACCCAATGTTGTGGTTGAAGGTGCTGGGGCGTGGGATGAGGATACGTGGCGGGTGGTCAAGATTGGTGCGGTGCGGTTTCGAGTGATGAAGCCGTGTGATCGCTGTGTGATGACGACGCTGGACCCGGTTACGGCTGAGAAGGCCGAGGACAATGAGCCGTTGCGGACGCTTGGAACTTTCAGGCGCAATACCCTGGGGCGGATCATGTTTGGGCAAAATTTGATCCCTATGGAGTTGGGGAGCGTTGCTACGGGCGATGCGGTTGAGGTGATTGAGCGCGGCGCTTCAAATCTCGGTTGAGGCAACTTCGTCTCAATTTATGCGATGATGATTGAGTGTGACGCATGACGCCCTCTATTTTTGTTTATGGATCTTTGACGACAGCGTTGGCGCATCCGATGGGGGATCGGCTGCGTCGCGAGGCACTGTTGATTGGTGCGGCTTCGGTGCAGGGGCGGCTGTATCGGGTGAGTTGGTATCCGGGGTTGAAGATGAGCGATGACGCGCGTGATGTGGTGCACGGCGAAGTGTATCGGTTGACTGATCCGGTCGCGTCGTTGGCGTGGCTGGATGAGTATGAGGGGATTGCGCGAGGGGCGCTGAGTGCTGGCGAGACGGACGAGTATATTCGCGCGGAGACGCTGGCGCGCATAGGGGGAGGCGAGGTGCTGGCGGTCTGGATCTACTGGTACCAGAGGCCGTTGGATGAGGCGGCGCGGGTGCTGGATGGGGTTTGGCGCGGGTAGGGTGCCGGTTTGCCGCAGGGGCTGTGTTGCGTTTTTGTGCGGTCGTGCCTCTAGCAGACTGGTCTGAGGCTTCCCATCTCAATTGGACAGCGCTGCCCATGAGGGGGCGTGAGGGAAGCACGGCGTTGCATCGCTTCGGGGTGTGGCGGGTAAGTGGAGATTGCTCAATGAATTTCGAGAACTATACCGACCGGTCCAAAGGCTTTGTCCAATCCGCCCAAAGTCTCGCGCAACGCGAGGGGCATCAGCAATTGGGACCCGAGCATCTGCTCAAAGTTTTGCTCGATGATAGTGAAGGGCTGGCGGCGGGCTTGATCCGCAAGGCAGGCGGGCGACCAGAACAAGCGCTGGCCGAGACCGAGCGGTTGCTGGCGAAGCGGGCCAAAGTTTCTGGTGGTGGCGCAGGCCAAGTTTATATGGCGCCGGAGCTGGGAAAGATTTTTGAGCAAGCCGAAAAGGTTGGTCAGAAAGCTGGCGATAAATTCGTTACGGCTGAACGCTTGCTTTTGGCGCTGGCACTTGAGACATCGGCGGATACGGCGCGCATTCTGAAAGATGCTGGCGCGACTGCCCAAGGGATCAATGCGGCGATCAACGATATTCGCAAAGGGCGAACGGCTGATAGCGCGACGGCGGAGAATGCCTATGACGCGCTCAAACGCTATTCGCGTGATCTGACGGCGGCGGCGGCGGAAGGCAAGCTTGATCCGGTTATTGGTCGCGATGAAGAAATCCGTCGCGCGGTGCAGGTGTTGGCGCGGCGAACGAAGAACAATCCAGTGCTGATAGGCGAGCCGGGCGTGGGCAAGACCGCGATTGCAGAGGGCTTGGCGTTGCGCATCATTAACGGCGATGTGCCGGAAAGCCTGAAAGATAAGAAGCTGTTGTCGCTTGATATGGGGTCGCTGATTGCGGGTGCGAAGTATCGTGGCGAGTTTGAAGAGCGTTTGAAATCTGTTCTGACCGAGGTGCAAGCCGCTGCGGGTGGAATTATTCTGTTTATTGATGAGTTGCACACCATCGTTGGCGCGGGGAAGTCCGAGGGGGCGATGGATGCGTCGAACCTGCTAAAGCCAGCGTTGGCGCGGGGTGAGTTGCACTGCATCGGGGCGACGACGTTGGATGAGTATCGCAAGCATATCGAAAAAGATGCCGCGTTGGCGCGACGGTTCCAACCGGTTTTTGTTTCTGAGCCGACGGTTGAAGATACCGTATCAATATTGCGCGGCTTGAAAGAGAAATACGAATTGCATCATGGCGTCCGGATTACCGACAACGCGCTGGTGGCGGCGGCGACGCTGTCAAATCGTTATATCACGGATCGGTTCTTGCCAGACAAGGCCATCGATCTTGTTGATGAGGCTGGATCGCGACTGCGTATGCAGGTCGATAGTAAGCCGGAAGCGTTGGACGAGGCGGATCGTCGCTTGATCCAACTTAAGATTGAGCGTGAAGCGCTTAAGAAGGAGCAAGATCAGGCGTCGCGCGATCGTTTGCAGCGGCTGCAGAAAGAGATATCGACACTGGAAGAGACCGTGAGCGGACTGACGACGCGGTGGCAGGCGGAGAAGGCGAAACTCGGAGATGCGCGTAAGCTGAAGGAAGACTTGGAGCGGTCACGGACCGATCTTGAGTTGGCGCAGCGGCGTGGCGATCTCGCAAAAGCGGGTGAGCTTGCCTATGGCGTGATCCCTGGAATTGAAAAGAAGCTGAAGGAGCATGAAGGGCGCAGTGCCAATGGTGCTGATCCGTCGATGGTCGAGGAGGAAGTGACTGCGGATCATATTGCAGGCGTTATCTCGCGCTGGACGGGTGTGCCTGTCGACAAGATGCTTGAAGGCGAGAAGGGCAAACTTCTGCGCATGGAGCAGGCGCTGGCGAAACGCGTGATCGGTCAAGAAGATGCTGTGGTTGCAGTGTCGACGGCGGTTCGGCGCGCGCGCGCGGGCCTGCAGGACCCGAACCGCCCGATTGGATCGTTTTTGTTCTTGGGTCCGACAGGTGTTGGCAAAACCGAATTGACCAAGGCATTGGCGAACTTTCTGTTCGATGACGACACGGCAATGGTGCGCGTCGACATGAGCGAGTTCATGGAGAAGCATTCTGTTGCGCGATTGATTGGCGCACCTCCGGGCTATGTTGGCTATGAGGAGGGTGGTGTGTTGACGGAGGCGGTGCGGCGACGGCCGTATCAAGTTGTGCTGTTCGATGAAGTCGAGAAGGCACATCCTGATGTGTTTAACGTGCTGTTGCAGGTGTTGGATGATGGTCGCCTCACAGATGGTCAGGGTCGGACGGTTGATTTCAAGAACACGCTGATCATTCTGACGTCGAACATTGGCTCTGAGTATCTTGTGGCGGCGTCGGACGATGCGAGCTTTGAGCAAGCGAAGCTGCTTGTGCTGGCGGAATTGAAGACCAAATTTCGGCCGGAATTTCTCAACCGCCTTGATGAGACGATTGTGTTCCACCGCTTGAAGCGTGAGCAGATGGCGGCGATTGTGGATGTGCAGATGGGGCGGTTGGCGAAGTTGCTGGTCGATCGCAAGATCACGCTGGTACTAGCGCCTGACGCGCGGAGCTGGCTTGCCAACCGTGGTTACGACCCGGCGTATGGCGCACGACCGCTGAAGCGCGTGATCCAGAAGGCTATTCAAGACCCGCTGTCGGAGCTGGTATTGGCTGGTCGTATCAAGGATGGTGATACGATTCAGATTGATGTGAAGGATGGCGGATTGACGTTCAATGGCGAGGTAGTCAAGGGATCGACCTTCGCGCAGGAGAGCGGCAGTGTCGGACCGAGCGTCAGTTTGCACTGAGGTTTGATCAAGAAATGCAACGCCCAGGTCTTTCGTTGGTGACGAGACGCCTGGGTGTTTCGCGTTATGGGCGTGGACTTTTGAACGCGCCGAAGCGCATGCCGAGGTAGGCGGCCGCCATGGCGATGATAGAAGAAATGGCCAGCGCGATCAGTGGTTCGATTGTTGGATAGATGAAGATAATGGCTGCGAAGATCGCATAGTTGATGGCCGCTGCCACCCAGGCGACGCCCGCGTACTTTAAAAATTCGTGGAGCGTTGGGGGAGTTGCGAGGCGGAAGGTCAGCTGACGGTGGGCTAACCAACCGGCGATCATGGCGAGTGATATCCCC
>JABFRJ010000189.1 GCA_013141255.1 Hyphomicrobiaceae bacterium | reverse complement strand
GGGTGATGCCGTGTTCGTCGATCTTGGCGACGGCAAAACCTTCATCGCCTATCGCGGGACGGACCAAGTGTTGCCATCCTGGCAGAACCACACTTTGGGGGACGTCGTCAAAGGTTGGACTGGGGCAACTGGCGTTGGAACAACTCAAGCAAAATTGGCCGTCGAGTTCTATAAATCTGCGCTTTCTGGGCAGTCTTTGCAAGACGCCAACGCGCGCACAGCGGCGAATGCCCGCAAAAACGAAGCTTTATAGCAAGGCTCGAACCGAGGCAGGATTATGAAGCCATCACTCAAAAAATACTGGCCTGCCTTGGCAGTCGGAATTGCCTTGGCAGGGGCAGGGCTCTGGGCCTGGCCTGCACGTCGAGTTGCAAAACCGACCGTGCCAGTGGACGTGTCGTTCGATTCGATCCTGGACCGCAAGCTCAACAACACGCACCCGGATTTACCGAGGACTTTCCGGACATCCAAATGTGAAACGACTGTCTATGGCCCTGCCGTTCTGTGGTTGATCACAAATGATCCGCGCCAAGTTGCACAGCAAGAGATCGCCGATGGCGATTGGCGCGTCTACGGAAGTCTCCATGAAAATCAAGCCCGGGTCGGCATAGAAGCCTTTACATGTGATGCCGCTGCAATACCGCAGCTGCGAGGATACATGCGCAAGAGCTTGCATGAAACTTTCAATAGGCCAGACCACTTGCGGCGACCGGGACGAGGAAAAGATAAGGTGCCCGACTACGACCCCAGTCCACCCGCATGCTCATCTCATTACCATCAATTACAGTACAAATTTGCGTTTCTAGTTAATCAATCAAAAATTTCCGATCCGAATGCGCCATACGGGCTTGCTTGTACGAATGCTGCCTACTCCCGTCAAAGATTAGATCCAATTATCGAACCTTGGCCGTAGTGCTTCCGTGATTTAAGGCTGCTGAAACTTAAAACGCTAACCGCTAATTTTCGGAAGTTGTGCGATGCCAATGCCAATCGACTATCTGTCTAGGATCATCGTGGATCCCGAATTGAAAATCGACGTCATCGCGAAGACGTTTGGCGGTGGTTATGCCTTCAAGCGCGCGCTCGTCGAGATCGTCCCCAGCGGCATCTGGCCGCTGAGCGCGCTTGACTTGCCCTTCAATCTCCTCGGCCTCACCGGCACACCCGTCACACGCGGGATTGAGAAGCGGTTGCCGGAGGCGATGGCGAAGCTGCGCGAACTCGACAAGACAATGCAGATCACAAGGATCGGCGATCCATTTAAAATTCGATCTGGTCATCTTTCCATCCGCTGAGGACTTCAAATGGCGCTCTCAAATGACGTTTTTTTAGCAATCCTCGCAATGGATGCCTACAACAGAGGCTATGGTGCAGGACTTGGCGATAGCACCAATGGACTTGGAGGTGTTGGTTCGCAGATCGGAAACGCGACTGTTTCCGCGCAATCCGACATCACAGAGAATAGCGCACAGCGCAACGCCTCCTTCTACGCCCAGTCCTACACCCTCGACGGCAAAACCATCATCGCCTATCGCGGCACGGATAATGCGAGCAGATGTAGGTTGGGTTAGCGCATGAGCGCGTAACCCAACATCGGAACACGACCGTTGGGTTACGCGTGGACATTTGTTTGGTGCAGATAAATTTGACATGGGCCACGCTAACCCAACCTACGGATCGAGGTCGTGCGACGGGGTGTTGGGTCGCGCGGCCACTGCCGCTTGACCCAACCTACGGAATGGCGATGTAAGCCGACGGAGTGATCGGGGGGCTACGACGCGTAGGCGAGGATGGCAGCGAGGGCGGCGAGTTCGACTTTGATTTCGGTGGCACCCAAGGCGTCGCCAGTGTAGCCGCCGATTTGACGGCGCATGAGATCGGCCATCACGAGGGCGACCAGCACTGACGCCGCGATGGCTGCGACACCCGCCTGCATCGGTACGATGGCGAAGATTAACAGCGACATGGCAAGGGCTGCGGCGCTGGCTTTGGCGGGTGGGGCTTGCGCGGCAACTGCGAGGCCATCGAGGCGGGCGGCTTTCGTGGTTGTGAGTACGACGGTAATGGCGCTGCGACCGAGTAAACCTGCGGCCACAAGAGCGAGGGCTGCGCTGGCATCACCCGACGCGCGGGCCAAGGCGGCAATCATGGCGGCGCGAATGCCGAACATCATGATCATGGCTGCGCCGCCGTAACTGCCGATGCGGCTGTCGCGCATGATTTCGAGTTTGCGCTCGACCGTGTGGCCGCCGCCGATGCCGTCCCAGAAATCGGCGAGGCCATCTTCATGGAAGCAGCCTGTTGTCAGCACCATGGTGGCAATGGCGAGCCAACTGGCGACGTCGGCGGGGAGACCTAGATGCCGCGCGATGAGAAACGCTGCGCCGCCCAACGCGCCGACCATAGCGCCGACGAGCGGGTAGACCCAGATGGCTGCGGCCAAGGCATCGTTGTCGCCGCGTGTTGCTGGCGGCATGGGCAGGCGCGTCAGCAGTGTGACAGCGAGGATGACGTCGTTGAGGCGGGCGCGGAGCAGAGGGAGCATTAGGCGTCGTCGCGGTTGGTGACGCCGGCTTCGGAGAAGGTCGCCATTTCCATATGCAGATGGACCGCCGCACGGATGACATTGGTGGCCAGCGCCGCGCCTGAACCTTCACCCAGACGCATGCCGAGATCGAGCAGCGGCGACAAACGCATACGGCGCAGCAGTTTGACGTGAGCTTGCTCGTCGGAGAGGTGGCCGGCGAGGCAATGGGTGATGATGTCGGGCACTTCAGAGTAAAGCGTGGCGAGGGTTGCGCCGACGACGAAGCCGTCAAGTACGACGGGGATACTTTCAAGACGCGCTTTGACAATGGCACCAGCCAGAGCGGCCTGCTCGCGACCGCCGAGGCGCTGGAGCGCTGCGAATGCGGTCTTGGGCGCGGCGCGATGGAGATCGAGGGCGCGATTGATGACAGCGGCTTTGCGCCTGATCCCGTCGGTGTCGAGGCCAGTGCCCGCGCCTGCCCATTCGTTGCCGTCACCGTCGAAGGCGCGGGCGGCGAGGGCTGCGGCAATGGTGGTGTTGCCGATGCCCATTTCGCCGAGGATCAAAAGATCTGTCGGGACTTTGACGGCGTCGGCTCCTGCGTTCAAGGCGTCGAGTGTCTCATCCATTGTCATGGCAGGGCCGAGCGAGATGTCGCCGGTCGGGTGTTCGAGCTGAAGCGGTACGATGTCGAGATCGATCTTTTCGAGGCGTGCGAGGACGTTGATGGCCGCACCGCCACGGCGATAGGTTTCGACCATTTGCATGGTGACGCTGGAGGGATAGGGGCTGATGCCTTGCGCGGTGACGCCGTGGGTGCCGGCGAAGATTAGGCCACGGACAACGTGGGCGCGTGGGGTGCCGTCGTTGGACCAGCTGGCAAGGAATTGTGCGATGTCTTCGAGGCGGCCGAGGGAGCCTGGCGGCTTGACGAGGTCGCGCTGGCGATGGCCCGCGCGGATGGCATAGATCGGCGCTCGCGACGGTAGATCGCGCAGGATGCGGGTCAGATCTTCGGGCGATGAAAACAACGGCATCGGAGGGCGCTCACGTCGTGACCAGGGCCGAGCGTGAAGCTCGCCTCACTGACTCCTAGCCCCTATCGGGCTGACGCGTCTAGGTGTGCCCAAGATCACGCGGTTAAATGCGGGTTGACGTGAACATAAAACGCCGACGCTGCGGGGCAACGTCGGCGCGACTACAGGTCAAGTTGATAGGTCTCAGAGCTTGAAGGGCACGACCTTCTGCGTCTGCTCGCCTAGGCCTTCGATGCCGAGGTGCATCACATCGCCTTCCTTGAGGAACACATTTGGTTTCATGCCGAGACCGACGCCGGGAGGTGTGCCCGTGGTAATCACGTCACCGGGTTCCAGCACCATGTATTGCGAGAGGTAATGCACGAGGTGGGCAATGGAGAAGATCATGGTCTTGGTGGTGCCGGTTTGCATGCGCTTGCCGTTGACATCCAGGAACATGGATAGGTTTTGCACGTCCTTGATTTCGTCTGTCGTGACGAGCCAGGGGCCGAGGGGGCCGGAGGTTTCGAAGCATTTGCCCTTCATCCATTGGCCGCCGCGCTCAAGCTGGAAATGACGCTCCGACACGTCGTTGCAGACGGCGTAACCGGCGACATAGGAGAGCGCGTCTTTTTCTTCGACGTGACGGCAGCGCTTGCCCATGACGAAGGCGATTTCAACTTCCCAATCGAGTTTGATGGCGTTCTTCGGCATCATGACGTTGTCGTTGGGGCCGACGATGCAGTTGGCGAGCTTGTTAAACAGGATGGGCTCGGTCGGGATCGGCATGTTAGATTCTGCGGCATGGTCGGCGTAGTTGAGGCCGACGGCGATGAAGTTGCGGGTTTTGTCGGCGTTGACGCACGAACCGATGCGGACGCCCTTCGGGGCTTCGGGCAAAGATTTCGGATCGAGCTTGCGCAGCTTGTCGAGCGTGGCGGGCGAGAGGGTTTCGCCCGAGATGTCGGCGATATGAGCGGAGAGGTCGCGGATGGTGCCCGAGGCATCGACTAGGCCCGCCTTTTCCTGGCCTGCGGCTCCGAAACGGCAGAGTTTCATTGGACGTCTCCCATTAGCATTGGTGTGATTATTGCTGACGGTATGGGTAAGCGGACGCGGCTCAGCTGTCTATGGGGGAGACGGCGAGGAGACGGGAGGCGGGTATGCACGG
>JABFRJ010000317.1 GCA_013141255.1 Hyphomicrobiaceae bacterium | reverse complement strand
TGAGCCGCTCGCGCAGATAAGGGTCTGTATGCGCCAGCATCCGCGCGCGCGTATCGTTTTGCACCCGCGCCACAGCCGCTTCCGCCGTCATGCCGTGCTTGATCGCGTCGCGCATCCGCTTCAGCCAGCCGCGATCATGGGCAAACATACGATAGGCTTCAAACACATCGCGATGCTCACCACCACCGCCAAGATCAACCTGCTCAAGCAATTCGTCGAGCGTCTGTTTCAGTTCCTCAACGGCCGCCTCCAATCGCCGCGTCTGCTCTTCAGGATTGTCACTGACCAGATCGACCACGACAACGGCACTCTCGTGCAGCACTACGTGCCCCAGCGCCAACCCTTCCGCAATCGCTTGTCCACGCACCGTATGCGGCCGCGAGCGCGAGAATTCAGCCGCCGTGTTGACACCCGCGACCTCGCCCGACGCCAGATGCTCCGCCAACACCATGGCTGTGGTTTCCAGCACCTCCACGTCATCTTCAAGATATTCCCGCGCCGCGCGGTTCTGCACCACCAGCACGCCCAGCACATCGCCGCCCCGTTTCACCGGCACAGCCAACAACGAGTGATAAATCTCTTCGCCCGTCTCCGGCCGATACGAGAACGACGGATGACTTTGCGCGTCTGCTTCGTTCACGGGTTGCGCGAGTTCCGCGCAGCGCCCAACAAGACCTTCGCCGCGCTTCATGAACGTATTGTGGACAGCCTCTGCGTTCAGCCCTTCGGTGGCGAACAGCTCCAGCGATCCGTCATGGCGCTTAACATAGATCGAGCACACATCAGCCACCATGTGGCCGGCCACCTGCTTAACGATAGTATCGAGACGCCGCTGCCCGTCGGTCGGCTCCCCCATGATCTCCCGCAACCGGCGCATGAAAATGCGCAGAGCGAAATCACTCGTGCCGTTACGCGTATCGTCACCACGCGGGTTCTGCATAGCCCTCTCAATCGAGTTCAACGCACGGCACCGTGTCACCACGCACCGTCACCCCATATTGCCTCCGAGGATCTGCCCCGGCTCACATCCGTTATTGCACAATCCTACGCCCACGCACGATCAAGCTCTATCGAGCCCATAAAGGCTATGCAAGGTTCGTACCGCCAGCTCTGCATAGGCCGTATCGATCAATACACTGATCTTAATCTCAGACGTTGTAATAGCTAAAATATTAATGCCCTTGTCGGCCAGCGCCTGAAACATTTGGGCTGCCACACCTGCATGGCTGCGCATCCCGATACCAATGACCGAGACCTTCGCCACATCTGCAGAACTGACCACGTCTCCGTACCCAATATCATTCTTATGCGCCTTCAATACCTCAAGCGCACGCGGCAATTCGGCCTCCACCACAGTGAACGTGATATCCGCGCTTTTGCCGTCTGCCGACACGTTCTGCACGATCATATCGACGTTGATATTGGCCTCCGCCAACGGCCCAAACACGCGCGCCGCAACGCCTGGCTTGTCAGCGATCCTGAGCAAGCTCACTTTGGCTTCATCTTTGGCGTAAGCGATCCCACTAACAACTTGCTTTTCCACGATCTCATCCTCATCGCATACGGTCGTGCCGATTTCATCGTTATTGCCAGCGCGCACGGCCGGCATCTGTTCAGGCGCCACAAAACTCGACAGCACTCGTGTCCGCATCTTGTGCACCATCGCCACTTCGACGGAGCGCGTCTGCAAAACTTTTGAGCCCAGTGACGCCATTTCGAGCATTTCTTCGTAACTGACCTTGGGCATGCGTCGCGCTTTCGGCACAATGCGCGGATCAGTCGTGTAAACGCCGTCGACATCGGTATAAATGTCGCAAATATCGGCTTTCAACGCCACCGCCAGCGCCACCGCGCTCGTGTCAGACCCACCGCGGCCAAGCGTGGCTATGCGCTGCCGCTCCGGCTCGATCCCCTGGAATCCGGTGACCACAGCCACTTCACCCTGATCAAGCCGTTCGCGCAGCTTCTCGCCCGGAATATCTTTGATCCGCGCCGCGCCATGGCCGCTATCGGTCAGAATTGGAATTTGCCACCCCTGCCATGAGCGAGCTGAGATCCCCATCGATTGCAATACAATCGCCAGCAACCCAGCCGTCACCTGCTCGCCCGACGCCACAATCGCGTCGTACTCGCGCGCGTCATGCAGCACCGAGGCTTCGCGGACCCACGAGACAAGCTGATTTGTCGTCCCCGACATGGCCGAGACCACCACGGCAACTTTGTTGCCCGCGTCCACTTCCCGTTTGACGTGCTTGGCCACATTGCGGATACGTTCCACATTGGCGACCGAAGTCCCGCCGAATTTCATTACCACCACAGCCATTGCGATCCGCCCAAGGCTCCCCAACAGGCTCCTCAATTTATCCCCACGGGGCGCGAGCCCCGAGTTGCATCCGCCGAGCAAAAATCGCCGCCCAATCAGCCGTGACAGCTTGTCCAACGCACGCGCGTCCTCTTTATCCAGTTGGCAGCCTTTGGGCAACCAGCCACACAGGCCAAATCGCCAATGTTTTGTGCCCCTCCGCCCAAAACCAACGATCCGGCCTTCGCACACGCAAAAACGCTCTTCAAATCGCCGCCACAAGTCGATAGTCTGCCGCCCGATGACCCTGTGGCAAAAATTTTCGGACTTCACGTCCCGGCTCTGTGCGCCCGCTACCGAGGCGCCCCAAAACCAATCGGGGCCCGATCAATCCGGCGCCACCGCACATCATTCGGCCAATTTCACTATGGCCGTGATTGCGCTCTCGGCCAAAATGGCCAAGGCCGACGGCGTCGTCGTACCGGTTGAAATCGACGCCTTCAACCGCCTGTTCAAACCGTCGCCATCAGAACAAGCCAACGTCGACTACATCTTCAACATCGCCAAATCCGACACCGCCGGCTTTGAAGCCTACGCGACCCAAATCCAAACCTTGCTCGACCGCGATACCACAACCTTGGGCGACGTACTTTCAAGCCTCTTCCACATCGCCACCGCCGACCGCGCACTGCATCCCAATGAAGATGCGTTCCTCAAAATTGTCGCCGAACGCTTTCAATTATCCGCCAGCACGTTCCGGCACATCCGCGCGCAATTCGTTCACGACGAAACCTCGCCTTACGATGTGCTCGGCCTTAATCCAGGCGACGACACCGCCACCATCAAATCCCGCTATCGCAAACTGATCCGCGAGCATCACCCCGATCTCTTAATCGGTCGCGGCCTGCCCGCCGCACTCATCGACGTTGCCACACGTAAACTCGCCGCCATCAATGCCGCCTTCGAAGTCATCGCCCGCGAGCGCGGCATATGACAACAAAGCCCACCGTTTTTACGCCCAACAGCGCCATCGCGACTGCGGTCCACCCCTCACCCAACATCGAGCCTCGACGCGGCGGCCGCCCGCCCAACATTTTGCTGCTGCATTACACCGGCATGCGCTCCGGCCCACTCGCCGTCGATTACCTCGCTCGGCCAGATGCCAAAGTCTCCTGCCATTACGTCGTCGACACAGACGGCACCGTCACACAGATGGTGGCTGAATCCATGCGCGCCTGGCACGCGGGCGTGTCCTCCTGGCACGGCGAGACCGACATCAATTCGCTCTCCATCGGCATCGAGATCCAAAATCCCGGTCACGAGATGGGCTACCACGACTTCCCCGAAGCGCAGATGCGCGCCGTCATCGCGCTCTGCCAAGACATCGTCACCCGCAACGCCATTCCACCCGAGCGCGTCCTCGCCCATTCCGACGTGACGCCCATGCGCAAGATCGACCCCGGCGAGAAATTCAACTGGCAGCGCCTCCATCGCGCCCACGTCGGCGCCTGGGTCAAGCCCTCTCCACCGCACGACGATGACCTCGGCCTCGGGCCCAACCTCGAATCTGAAACACCCGCGCCACCACAAGCCTGCATCGCCGCAGCCCAGCGCCTGTTGCACCGCTATGGCTACGACGTGCCCTGCTCCGGCATCTACTGCGAAGTTACACTCAAAACCGTCGCGGCTTTCCAGCGCCATTTCCGCCCCGCGCGCGTCGATGGCTGCCTTGACCTGTCAACGCTCGCCACCCTCGAACGCCTTCTCGCCGCCTATCCGACGCCCGTCGCGGCCGCCGCCCCCACCGCCATCGCGTAACGGCACCAGCGCAAGCATGCATGGCACCTCCGCCCCTGCGAGCGGCGACGTCGCGTTACGGTTCGCCTATGATCGCGCTCGTCAAACACACATGCAAAGTTCGATCTGCTCCATGACAGCGCCAGCACAGTCCAAGCCTCGCGACCTCGATACCTGCGCGGCGACAATTCTCGTCGCCTGCTGTCTCATTTGGGGCGTCGGGCTCGTCATGGTCAAAATCGCCAACGCAGGAATCTCGCCCATCATGAACTCCGCGCTGCGCTCCGTCGCCGCCGGTTTCATTTTGTTGGTGTGGTCGCTGGCGCGCGGGGTGCCGTTGTTCAGGCGTGATCGCACTCTCATCGCTGGCATCGCTTGCGGCACATTATTCGCGCTCGAATTTCTGACGCTTTACGCTGGCCTCGTCACCACAGATGTGGCACGCGGCATCATCTTCCTTCACGCCGCCCCCTTCGTCGCAGCCTACGGCGAACACCTCTTCGTTCCCGGCCATCGCCTGACGCGGCGCAAAGTCGTGGGGCTAGCCGCAGCACTCTTCGGCCTCATCATCGCACTCAGCGAAAGCCTGTTCAGCGGCACCCGCACGACGCTCACGGGCGACATC
>JABFRJ010000197.1 GCA_013141255.1 Hyphomicrobiaceae bacterium | reverse complement strand
AACGGCAAACACCCCCATCGCCCCCGCCATGCGGTTACGTGAGAGCGGCACAG
The DNA here is from genome assembly GCA_013141255.1 of Hyphomicrobiaceae bacterium. Lineage (GTDB taxonomy): Bacteria > Pseudomonadota > Alphaproteobacteria > Rhizobiales > Hyphomicrobiaceae > JABFRJ01. Next base: position 4,688 of record JABFRJ010000197.1, on the reverse strand, counting down.
TCTCAGAATACTGAATACGCAACATCGAAACACCTCTACATCCGCCCATGCTTAACGCCATGTTGGTTAAGGTTGCATTAACGGACCAGCTATTTTGACGATGTCTCGACATGAAAAACGACCCCTTGCCGCAAATGACGCTCAACTACACGCGACTCATTACGGCAGCCTCATCATCGGTTTACGCAGCGATTGTGGGGCCCTCACGGTAAACGTGTGGCAAAACGACGGCGGTACACCACCTTTTATAATAAGGTTTATGATTTGTGCGGAACCGTTAGAAAGCAATTCAAATAGATCCTGGTTGTTTTTACCGCGCCGAGCAGAGATACCAAGCAGAGTAAGAACCGGGCTCAGCAGTCGTAGACAGGAATAATCCGTGGCTCAGAAACCAAAATCCGGCACCAGACCGTCTCCGACCAGCTCGTTGGGCATCAGCCAATTGGGCGCTCACGTTGCAACTCCAAACAGCCCTGACGATGCAACGCTTGAGCGTGTCCCCAATCCCCATTCAGACACACCCTATGTGGCCCGCTTCGTCTGCCCAGAGTTCACGTCGCTCTGCCCAGTGACCGGACAACCAGATTTCGGCCATCTCGTTATCGACTATGTGCCTCGCGATTGGTTAGTCGAATCCAAGTCCTTAAAACTATTTCTGCAATCCCACCGCAACCATGGAGCCTTTCACGAAGACTGCACCGTGGGCATCGGCAAACGCCTCGTCAGCCTATTGGAACCGCATTTTCTCCGCATTGGCGGCTATTGGTACCCGCGCGGCGGCATGCCGATCGACGTGTTCTACCAAACCGGCGAAGCACCCAAAGGCATCTGGCTCCCTGATCAAGGCGTCGCCCCCTATCGTGGTCGCGGCTAACGGCCTTATTTCGGCGACGGAAACGGTCTAATCCCCTCGTTGTTCAGTTATCACGCCGCTTCACCTCTGGAGACTTCTAAATGAAATCAGCATTCGCAATTGCGGGCGTTGCCTTAGCGCTCACGACAGGGGGCGCATTAGCTGCTCCCGTTGGGCTCGGCAGTGCCCCCGCTGTCGACAATGGCATTGTCCAAGTGCACGGCATCCATACGTCATGCCAGCATACACCCCGCAGTGGCTGGCACCGTTCGCCAGTTCCAGGCCTCAACCGTTTCTGCCGACCAGGTCGCCCGTCGGGCATTTGGTGGACATGGCGCTCTGATGGCGGACGCGCTGGCTGGTACCATCGCCGCGAGCGCCGCTGGCACTAACGCCATCAATGATCAAATCACTTGGGGCCCGATCACCAGATCGGGCCCTTTGCAATTTTAAAGCAATAAATTTATCCGGTGCCATCAGTTCCAAGTGGAACAGCGCACGCTTCCAAGCGGTGCCACAGTGCTTGAACCTTATCTGGTGCCGTAGCGACCTAACGATATCGGGTCATCGGCAGCAATTAGGTCGGAAAGCCCCATCACCCCTTTGCACCCGGCATCAGCGCCATGGCCCACAAATCACCCCGTTTCGCTACCGCCACTCGCCGCCTAGCCACGTTCCTGTTTTGCGCGGCCGTAATCGCACCCAAAATGCTCGACGCGTCAATTTCCTTGCCCATGGCCGGAACACGCACCGCACTGCAGTTGCTAGACACCAAGCCCAGTAAGAGCACCAGCACCAACAACTCAGTCAAGGGCGACAGCAGCCAACCTTGATCGCAAGCAGCCGGCTAAGTGGTTAAACCGCGCCACGCTTGAGATCCGGCGGCACCGCCTCTGCAACAAACGCAGCAATCGCCTCATCCAGCGTCACAACTTTGCTGTCCTGACTACCCAAGCGGCGGATTGAGACCTTGCGCTCTTCGGCTTCCCGCTTGCCGACCACGAGCATGATCGGAACCTTGGCCAATGAGTGCTCCCGCACTTTGTAATTAATCTTCTCATTGCGCAGATCAATTTCGGCGCGGAGCCCAGCCTTTTGCAACGCCGCCTGCACCTCATGCGCATACCCATCGGCATCCGACACAATCGTCGCCACGACCGCTTGCACCGGCGAAATCCACAGTGGCAGATGCCCCGCATAGTTTTCGAGCAAGATACCCAGCCACCGCTCCATAGACCCGCAAATGGCACGATGGATCATCACGGGAACTTTCTTTTCCCCGTCCGCATCGATGTAGAATGCGCCAAACCGCTCAGGCAGATTGAAATCGACTTGCGTGGTTCCGCATTGCCAGTCGCGACCAATGGCATCGCGCAACGTATACTCAAACTTCGGACCGTAAAACGCGCCCTCGCCGGGGTTGATCCCAGTCTTTATCTTGCCGCCACTCTCGCGCGCGATCCGCTCCAAAACTTGTGTCATCACCGCTTCGGCGCGATCCCACATAGCATCGGTACCAACGCGCTTTTCCGGTCGCGTCGACAGCTTAACAACAAAGCTATCATAGCCGAAATCCGCGTAAGTCGACAAAATCAGATCATTGATCTTGAGACACTCAGCCTCCATCTGCGCGTCCGTGCAGAAAATATGCGCATCGTCCTGCGTAAAGCCGCGCACGCGCATCAGGCCATGCAACGCGCCTGACGGTTCATAACGGTGCACACAACCGAACTCCGCCAAGCGCATCGGTAGATCACGATAGCTCTTGAGCCCGTGCTTAAAGATCTGCACATGCCCCGGACAGTTCATTGGCTTGATCGCGAATACGCGTTCATCAGCGGTATCTTCGCCCGCCGACTGCGCCGCGAACATATTTTCTTTGTACCAGCCCCAATGCCCCGAGGTCTCCCATAGCGATTTATCCAGCAATAACGGCGCTTGCACTTCCTTGTAGTCGGCCTTCAAGCGACGACGCATGTACGCCACCAAATCTTGGAAGATTGACCAACCATTAGGGTGCCAGAACACGACACCCGGCCCCTCCTCTTGGAAGTGGAACAAATCCATTTCACGACCAAGCTTACGATGATCGCGTTTCTCGGCCTCTTCAATCTGGGTGAGATAAGCGGCGAGCTCTTTCTCGTCAGCAAACGCGGTGCCGTAGATGCGTTGCAACTGGGCGTTCTTAGCGTCCCCACGCCAATAGGCGCCAGCAAACTTCATTAGCTTGAACGCTTTGCCGATCTGCCCCGTCGACGTCATATGCGGACCACGGCACAGATCAAGCCAGTCGCCCTGCTTGTATATTTTCAGATCCTCGCCCGCTGGGATCGCGTCCACCAATTCAATTTTGAACAACTCGCCCTTGGCTCGGAAGTGATCCTTGGCCTTGTCGCGGCTCCACAGCTCCTTTGTGAAAGGCGCGTTCTTGGCGATAATCTCCGCCATCTTCTTTTCGATTTTTGGCAGATCTTCCGGCGTAAACGGCTCTGCCTTGGCGAAGTCGTAGAAGAAGCCGTTCTCAATCACCGGACCAATCGTGACTTGAGTGCCCGGCCAGAGCGCTTGAACAGCCTCCGCCAGCACGTGTGCGCAATCATGGCGGATCAATTCCAGCGCTTCGGGATCAGTACGCGATACAAATTTGATGGTTGCATCAGCGTCGATTGTGTCGGCAGCGTCTGCCAGTGCACCATTGAGAACCATCGCGACCGTGCGCTTGGCGAGCGACGGGGCGATGGATTTCGCAACCTCGATGCCCGATGTTCCCTTTTTGACAACGCGTTTGGCACCATCAGGAAACGTAAGTGTGATGTCGGGCATGAGTAGAGTTCCTCTCAATCGCTGCCTACCAAGCAGGTAAGAATCCGGCGGCGTTTGATGGCCTCATCCTCAGCGACCTGTCAAGCAATTGACCACATACATCAGTGCTCTGGCCTAATGCCTAGACCCAAAGCGCCCCGCCGGAGGCTACGGTTTGGCAGAACGCTTACGCCTGAAACACCACTTTACAGTTAGCTAACTATCAATAATCGCGAGAATAAAACACATCGGCTGTAAAAATTTAGCCCAAAGTGCATATTTCAGTTGCGGGAGTATTGGTATGCGTTCTGATAGCGTCGTCCTCTGCCAGACCACTCAGCCACGCATAGTCCGGGCCTCTCAAGACGGCAGCGTCGCATTAATTTTCGCATTTTCGTTTTTAGCAATCGGCGGCATAATCGGCGCGGCCCTCGACTAAAGCCGCTACCTGATCGCTAAAAAAATTCTGCAAGCGGCCGCTGACTAAGCCGTATTGAGTGCCGCAGTCGTCGACCGCAACGTCTCGATCCCTCAAGCCGCTGGCGTGATCGCGTTTAATGCCGATTGGAATTCAAAACAGCGCTCGACGTCGTCGAACATCAAGATCACAGAACCCAATACCAACGAAGTTGCTGCCAAGGCCACGGCCAACCTGCCCACGACATTCCTCAGCTTACTTAGCATCACTTCGGTCCCCATCGATGTCAACGCGACTGTCGCAATCGGACACAACAAGGCCGAGGTCGCCCACGCCCTCGATGTCACCGGCTCCATGAGCGGCACAAAGATAACCGACTTGAAAACAGCAGCCAAACTCTTGATCGATACGGCCTATACGCCCGCAGGCTCAGACCAGAAAGTCAAATTCTCGCTGGTACCCGTCTCGAGCTATGTCAAGGTGGGGCTCACATACCGCAATGCCTCTTGGATGTCGGTTCCCGCAGATAGCTCCTCCACTACAAACATCTACTCAACCGTCCCCCCCGTCGCCACAATATCGAATTGCACAACCAAAACAGCCACGGCCTACAAC
>JABFRJ010000148.1 GCA_013141255.1 Hyphomicrobiaceae bacterium | reverse complement strand
TGTGGTTTTGCCCATGCCGTTGCGACCCATGAGGCCAAGGGTTTCGCCGGGCGCGAGTGTGAGATTGACGCCGTGGAGGATGTGGCTGTCGGCGTAGTAGGTGTGGAGGTTATCGACCTGGATGAGAGGCGTTGGCGCGGCGCTTGTGGCGGGGGGGCTCATGCGTGGCCTCCCAAGTATGCGTGTTGCACGGCTTGATTGTTGCGGACGTCGGCGGGTTTGCCTGTGGCGAGCACAGTGCCTTCGACGAGCACAGTCATGTGGTCGGCGACTTTGAAGACGAAATCCATGTCGTGTTCAATCAAAAGCAGCGCGTGGTCGGTGGCGAGGGATTTCAGAAGTGCGGCCATGCGGTCGGCTTCTTCCTGGCCCATGCCAGCAAGGGGTTCGTCGAGCAGGAGAACTTTGGGTTCGCTGGCGAGTGTCATGGCGATTTCGAGTTGGCGTTGAGCGCCGTGGGACATGGTGCCGGCGATGTGGGATGCGGCCCAAGGTAGGCCTGCGCGTTTGAGGGCGGCGTGGGCGCGATCGACCAGGTCGCGGGCGCGGGCGGAGGATTGGAATAGGCCGCCTGCGGGGGCGAAGGCTGCCTGCGCGGCGAGGCGCACGTTTTCAAGCACGGTCATTTCTTTGAAAACATTGGTGCGCTGGAAGGAGCGGGCGATGCCTTGATGGACGCGGCGATGGACGGGCACGCGAGTGACGTTTTGGCCTGTTAGCGTGATGGTGCCGCTGGAGGGGAGGAGTTCGCCCGAGAGCAGATTGACGAGCGTGGATTTGCCAGCGCCGTTGGGGCCGATGACGGCGTGGAGTTCGTTGGGCTCAAGGATGAGCGAGACGTTGTTGACGGCGGTGAGGCCGCCGAAGCGACGGGACAGGTTGGTGGTTTGTAGGAGGGCGGTGGAGGGTGAATTAGTCATTGTCGATCTTTACCTCCCGTTGGCTTGGGTCGGTGTCACCTAACGGATCGTGTGGATTGCCCGAGGGTTTGGCGAGGCTGAAGAGGCGGATGCCGCTCAAGCCTTTGGGGAGGACGATGACGGCGAGCAGGATGACGAGGCCTTCGACGAGTAGTTTGCGCTCAGTCATGAGACCCGCGACTTCGGTGAGGCCGGTATAGGCGAGGGCGCCGATGATAGGGCCGTGGAGTGCGCCTAAGCCACCGAGAAGAATCATAAGGAGCGCTTCGGCGGATTTGTGCCAGCCGATGATTTCTGGATTTACGAAGCCGCGATGCATGGCCCACATGTGACCGGCAGCGCCTGCAAGGGCGCCGGCGAGGGAAAATGCGATGAGCTTGGCGCGCTGTGTGTTGTGCCCGAGCGCTTGCATGCGATGCTCGTTGACGCGGATGCCTTCCAGTACGCGACCGAAGAGGGTGCGGAGGAGCCAGGCGAGCGCGAGGTACGTGATGATGAGTTGTGTGAGGGCGACGTAGTAGGTGCCGATGGGGCGTTGGCGGCGGGGGAGATCGAGAGTCATGCCGAACGCTGAAATGATGGGTTTTGCAAGATAAGCGCCGTCAGTGCCGCCGCCGATTTTGGTGTCGTGAAAGACGAAGAAAATCATCTGACCGAAGGCGAGCGTGACCATTAGGAAGAAAAAGCCTTTGGTGCGGAGTGCGAAAAGACCGACAAGGGCGGCGGCGAGACCGGCGACCAACATGGCGATGGGGAGTGTGAGCCAGATGGGTTGCGGGGAACCTTCTGGCGAGAGGAAATAGACGATGTATGCGGCGAGACCGTAGAAGGCGCCGTGGCCGAGGCTGACGAGGCCGGTGACGCCGACGAGGAGTTGGAGCGAGAGTGCAAGCAGTGCCGCGATCAGGGCGGTGGTGCCGAGTTCGACATGATAGGGCGAAGCAAAGAGTGGCATCAGTGCGAGAGCGATTGCGCCCACGGCTAGAGCGGCCCATCCGGTTTTGGTTTCAGGCAGAAGGCGGGGAGCTTGCGTCATGTGCGTTGCCCGAAGAGGCCGTTGGGCCGAACCAAGAGGACGACGGCCATCAGCACGTAAATGGAAATGCCGGCGACGGCGGGGAAATAACCTTTGCCCATGGTGTCGATCATGCCGATGAGAAGTGCCGACCAGAAGGCGCCTGAGATTGAACCCAAGCCGCCAATGACAACGACGACGAAAGAGATGATGAGCCAGCCATCGCCCATGTTGGGGTAGACCGACGATAGCGGCGCATTGAGCGCGCCAGCGGCGAGGGCAAGTGCGGTGCCGACGGCGACGACGGTTAGATGGATGCGGCGGGCGTCGATGCCGAGGACGTCGACCATCTCAGGTTTTTCAGCGGCGGCGCGAATGATGGCGCCCATCTTGGTGCGTTCGATCCAGTAGAAGAGCGCGGCAGCGAGGGCGAGGCAGACGCCGATGACGACGAAGCGGTAGGCGGAGTAGCTGAAGGTTGAGGTGATGGGGATGGAGAAATCGAGCAGACTTGGAATGGGGACGGAATGGAAATCATTGCCGACAAAAAGCGAGCGGAGTTCTTCGAAAATAAGAATGAGGGCGAAGGTGAGCAGCACTTGGTCGAGGTGTTCGCGTTTGTAGAAGTAGCGAAACAGGCAACGCTCGAGAATGCTACCGAGAATTATGCCGCCGAGAATAGCTGCGGGCAGTGCGAGCCAAAGTGATCCGGACCAACTGGTGACGGCGTAGGCTACGTAAGCGCCGATCATAAACATGGAGCCGTGGGCGAGATTGATAATGCCGAGCACACCGAATACGAGCGTGAGGCCGCTGGCGATGAGGAACAGCAGCAGGCCGTATTGTAGGCCGTTGAGGAGCTGGGCAAGGAAGACGGACATGAGGTGCGGGGCTCGGGTGTGGTGAGGCGTGAGGCAGTTGTGGTCGCGTCAGTGGCGAGTGGTCAGTCGTGAGTGAATTTCGGTTTGCTTAGGTGGTCGCCTTCGTTTTTAGAGCATCGCTCCGCGATGACGTGCGTCGCAACGTTTTACGAATTGCGTTTGAAGGTGTTGGGTCGTTTCTACCTCTCACGCTTCTTAACGGAGCCGCCCGTCACGCTCATCCTTTGCTGTAGCCGCCCCTCACCCTAACCCTCTCCCCGTAAGGACGGGGGGAGGGGAAAAATCGCCGCCGTCAGGGTCGGCCATTTTATGGCCTTTGCGACGCTGAATTATTGTCGCATTCGCGACGGGCCCTCTCCCTCAAGGGAGAGGGGCATTGTAGAGGTTGTCGCTGCGAGCGAGATACGGGTGAGAGGAGTTGTTTCGTGGTGGCTGTATGTTGGGTCGCGGCCGACGTGGCCTTGACCCAACCTACGGTTCGTTTTCGGATCGTCAGGCGTGGAGAGCCAACGACCTTACAGTTTGCAGCCGGTGCCGGGGTCGGCGAGGTTGGCGACCGCGATGCCGGTGACTTTGTTTTGGCCGCCGGTGGCTTTGCGCAGATAAATGTTCTGCACAATTTCCTGCGACTTGGAGAAGCTGACGGGGCCGCGCGGGCTGTCGAGCTTGGCTTCGCGCATGGCTTTATAGAGGGCGGCTTCGTCCTCGATTTTGCCTTTGGCGGCTTCGAGACCGACACCGAGCAACTGAGCGGCGTCGTAGCCTTGCACGGCGTAAACGTCGGCTTCGCGACCGGCTTTGGTTTTGAAGGCGGCGCGGAAGGCGGTGTTCTTCGGATTATCGATACCGTCGCCATAATGGAGCGCGGTTTCGATACCTTCAGCGGCGGCACCCTGTGGGCCGAGCACGCCTTCGGTTAGGAAGCCTGAGCCGGTCAGTGGCACTTTGATGCCGGCGGCGGCATAATCCTTGACGAAGTTGATGGCACCGCCACCAGCAAAGAACGAACCGACGACATCGACGCCGAGGCCAGGGATTTGTGCGAGCAAGGGTTGGAAGTTGGTTTCGGGGAATTTCAGCGTCAAGTTGGCGACGACTGTTCCGCCGTTGGCTTCGAAGCCTTCCTTAAAGCCTGCGCCTGCTTCGGCACCTGCCGCGTAATCCCATGTGACCCACGCGGCTTTCTTGACGCCGCGTTTGCCGAGCGCGACGCCCATTCCGTAAGCGGGCTGCCAATTCGAGAACGAGGTGCGGAAGACGTTTTTGGCGCAGAGGTTGCGCGTGACGGCACCGGCGCCAGCGTTGGGCACGATGCAGAGTGTGCCTGACTCGGTGACGGCTTTGTGGATGCCCATTTGTACGCCGGAGTGGACGGTGCCGATGAGCACATCGACGCCGTCACGCTTGATCAGGCGGTCGGCGTTTTGAGGGGCGAGTTCGGGCTTGGATTCGTCATCGAGCTTGATGATCTGGATGTCGCGGCCGCCGAGCTTGCCGCCCTTTTCGGTGATGAACATCTCGATGGAGTGGGTGATGTTTTCGCCAAGCTGAGCGAAAGTGCCAGAGTAGGGCAGCATCAAGCCGAGTTTAAGGGGTTTTGCCTGTGCGATGGCGAAGCGTGTGGGCAGGGCGAGGCCGGCGCCGAGTGCGAGCGTGCCGGTGAGCGCTTGGCGGCGATTGAGTGATTTCAGTTTTGTGTTTTTCGATTTTGACATGATGTCCTCCCTTTTGGTGAATGTGCCGCCGGTTTTTTATGGGCGGTCGATGTTTTATGTGAGGCTAAACTATTTTAAGTCTAAAGCGAAGTGTTCTTGTTTGGGCTTGGTGTTGGGGATGTCGCGGTGCGCTGCTCTTTCTTTTTTAGCCGCCCCTCATCCGCCTTCGGCACCTTCTCCCCGTAAGGACGGGGAGAAGGGATTAGAGCGGTGGGTGTT
>JABFRJ010000004.1 GCA_013141255.1 Hyphomicrobiaceae bacterium | reverse complement strand
CCTAAGGTAGCGAAATTCCTTGTCGGGTAAGTTCCGACCTGCACGAATGGCGTAACGACTTCCCCACTGTCTCCAGCACATCCTCAGTGAAATTGAATTCCCCGTGAAGATGCGGGGTTCCTGCGGTTAGACGGAAAGACCCCGTGCACCTTTACTGCAACTTTACACTGGCATTCGTCTTGGCATGTGTAGAATAGGTGGTAGGCTTTGAAGTAGGGGCGCTAGCTCTTATGGAGCCGAAATGTGAAATACCACCCTTGTTGATATGGATGTCTAACTGCGATCCGTCATCCGGATCCAGGACAGAGTATGGTGGGCAGTTTGACTGGGGCGGTCGCCTCCCAAAGAGTAACGGAGGCGTGCGAAGGTAGGCTCAGGTTGGTCGGAAATCAACCGTCGAGTGCAATGGCATAAGCCTGCCTGACTGCGAGACCGACGAGTCGAGCAGAAACGAAAGTTGGTCATAGTGATCCGGTGGTTCTTCGTGGAAGGGCCATCGCTCAACGGATAAAAGGTACGCCGGGGATAACAGGCTGATGACGCCCAAGCGTCCATAGCGACGGCGTCGTTTGGCACCTCGATGTCGGCTCATCGCATCCTGGGGCTGGAGCAGGTCCCAAGGGTATGGCTGTTCGCCATTTAAAGCGGTACGTGAGCTGGGTTCAGAACGTCGTGAGACAGTTCGGTCCCTATCTGCCGTGGGTGTCGGAGAATTGAGAGGATCTGTCCCTAGTACGAGAGGACCGGGATGGACGCACCTCTGGTGGACCTGTTGTCGTGCCAACGGCACAGCAGGGTAGCTATGTGCGGACGGGATAAACGCTGAAGGCATCTAAGCGTGAAACCCACCTCAAAACGAGTTCTCCCTTGAGAGTCGAGGAAGACTACCTCGTTGATAGGCCGGGTGTGGAAGCACTGCAAAGTGTGTAGCTTACCGGTACTAATAACTCGATCGACTTGATTGCTCTCATTAAGCAATGCTCATTGAGATAGACAAAACCAGTTTTCACCTGTTCACTTTTTAGCCGACCTGGTGATTTTGCCGGAGTGGCTGCACCCGATCCCATTCCGAACTCGGCCGTGAAACGCTCCTGGGCCAATGGTACTCCGTCTTAAGACGCGGGAGAGTAGGTCGTTGCCAGGTCTGCTAAGAAGTGCGCGGGTTTCTCACCAAGATCCCTTCTTTAGATTTAATAAAACGCCGTCCGGCTTGACCGGGCGGCGTTTTTGTTTGTTAGGCCTGTAGGCCAATGATCGGGTTTGTTCTGCAGATTTGGGTGGTCAGGCTCAGTTGTTGCTGCTGCTGATTCAGCTTTTGCTAACCCTAAATCCATCCAACTTGCTGAAAATGCTTGTTATTAACCAGTTGGTCGTTTGGCTGGTCGATGATGCTTCTCAGATGGATTGCGCAGCGTGGGCTGCACTGTTCGTTTGTGTGGAGTAGCGGAGCGGATTTTTTATAAGTCGCCCGTTCGTTTTCGGGGTTGAGTTATGGCGCGTTTTGAAGCCGCGGTTCACGATTTTATTGCCTTCCATCCATCGGGTGGTTCCTCGCCGGATGCTCTTTATGAGCTTGGGCTCTTGTATGCACTTGGTCGGGACGTGCGTACCGATCTCGTGCAGGCGCATAAATGGCTCAATGTCGCAGCGCTGCGTGGTAATCTGGCTGCGCGTCGGATGCGGGCTGAGATCAGCGAAGACATGAGCCGATCAGATCTCATGAAAGCGCAGCGACTTGCGCGTGAATGGCTGACGACGCATTGAAGCCTGGGGCGGGGCGGCTTTTGGCTCCCGAGGCGGGCGATTTTCTCGCGCTGTGCCCGCGTCAGAAACGCGCGTTGGTGTCGTCTGCTTGAATGGAACTGTTGTGGCGGTTATAAGCGCAACACTTCATTCAACTCACTGACCTCAGGAGCGCCGCATGGCCGTCGAACGAACTTTTTCTATTATCAAGCCTGACGCAACCAAGCGCAATTTGACCGGCGGCATCAATGCTGTGATCGAAAAGGCCGGTCTGCGGATCGTGGCGCAAAAGCGCGTTCGTTGGACGCGGGCTCAAGCCGAAAAATTCTATGAAGAGCACAAGGCGCGGCCGTTTTACGGCGAACTCTGCGATTTCATGACGTCGGGTCCGATTGTCCTGCAAGTGCTTGAAGGCGATAACGCCATCGTCAAATACCGCGACGTGATGGGTGCGACCGATCCTAAGGAAGCGAAAGACGGCACGATCCGGAAATTGTTCGCGATTTCAAAGGGGGAAAACTCGTCGCATGGTTCAGATAGCCCAGCCGCTGCTGACCGTGAAATAGCGATGAACTTCCGGCTCGATGAGATCGTTGGCTGAGTTTTACTGCTTCTGACGATAGACATGGAAAGGTCCGGCTCATTGGCGGACCTTTTTTTGTGGCTGTCGTCAGTTGTGATATGTGTGCGGTCAGACGATAGGTTGTGAACGCTATGTGCGCATTTTTTTGGGTGTTTGACGATGTCCATTATCGCATTTCTTGTGGCTGTCGCGGGCGTCTTGTTGGCGATTTTGTGGAAGCTACAGCAGGCGGCGCACGCGTCGCGCGATATTTTGGATGCGGCGGGTGAAGCGCGTGGTTTCTTCCGGCGGTGGGCGTGGCAGCGCAAGACTGACCGTAATCCTATTGATATGATTGAGGACCCGCGTGAAGCTGCGGCGGTTCTGATGGTCATGATTGCGCAGGCGGACGGACCTTTAACCGAGCGCGAACAGCAAATGATTGTGGGGGAAATGGTGTCGCGCTTTGGAGCCACGACTGCACAAGCGGAGGAACTTTTGGCGCGAGGTCGGTGGACTGTTCAGCAACGGAGCGATGTCAGCGAGGTGGTGCGGCGGTTGACGCCGCTGTTGCAGCGGACTTGCAATGGTGCGCAAAGGCGGGATTTGGTTGAGATGCTCCATGTCGTTGCTGATGCTGATGGCCGGCGGGATAATCTCGTTTCTGGTGATCTTGATCGATTGGCGCAAATCCTTGAAGTCCGTCGGGCCGGTTGATGCTAAGTCTATTGTGCATAGAGTCCTGCGGGTGGTGGTGCGCGGGAGTGGGTTTTCGTGCGTGGTTGATGCCGGCGATGGCGCTCGCTATGTGATGAAACTCAGTGGTGCTGGGCAGGGTGCTCACGGATTGTTTCATGAACTGATCGCGACCAGGATCGCGCGTGAATTGGGATTGCGTGTGCCTGATGTAAAACCGTTGTGGCTTGAGACGTCGACGCCTTGGCAGGTTGGGACTGATGAATTTGACGATGCTCTGCAGCGCAGCGTTGGTTGGAACCTGGGTATACAGTTGATTGATCCGGCGGTTGATTTAGCTAGCAACGATCTGGATGACTTATCCGATGATTTCATTGAGGCGTTAGCTTATGTGGATGCGGTGCTTGTCAATGTGGATCGAACTGCGAAAAATCCGAATTTGCTGTGTGATGCGCGCGGCGAGGTTTTAGCCATTGATTTCGGTGCTTGTCTTTATTGGAGTCGCAGAGCTGGTGATGCCGCTAAGGATATGATTGCTGTTTCAAGCTCGCATTTTTTGGCGGATCGCGGCCTTCGATTTCACCGCCCTCGCTTCAAGTCTGAGGTTGTGGACGCGCTGTTTGCTGATGTTCCAGCGGATTGGCTTGAGCAATTTTCGGGTGTACTGGCGGACGTTCGTCGCTATTTTGTGCAGGACTGAGTTGAATGGTTTGGAGATGTTGCGATGATTACGCCTGAGTATGTACAGTTGATGGCACGCTATAATGCTTGGCAAAACCTCAGTCTCTACAACGGCGCGGATCGGCTGCCCGACAGCGAACGCAAGCGTGATTGCGGTGCGTTTTTTGGTTCCATCCACGGCACGCTGTGCCATCTGCTGTTTGGCGATCAGGCGTGGTTGCATCGTTTTACCGGCACGACGCCTGCGCCGCGCGCGAAGAGTATCTTGGAAAGCACCACGGCGATTGCTGATTGGGAGGAGTTGAAGCGCGAGCGGTTTGCTTTCGATCAGGTGATTTCGGATTGGGCGCAGTCGCTTGATGCTCACGCGCTGCTCGGCGACCACACATGGACTTCAGGGGCGATGAAGCGCGATGTGACCCGCCCCATGGGGATGCTGGTGGCGCATATGTTCAATCACCAGACGCATCATCGGGGGCAAGTGCATTGTCTGCTGACGCAAGCGGGTATCAAGCCCGAAGACACTGATATTCCGTTCATGCCGTCTTTGATGTGAAGCGGTTCTTTTCGAGGCGCGACTTTTCTCACCGCAATTGGCGCCAGTTGTTCCAGGTGATAAACGCGGCGCTGATCGCGACGGCTGTGATCGCGGCGAGCCCGAATGACGGGACGAGGCCGTACTCTGGCAGCGCGTAGCCGATGACGACGAAAAATCCGACGAATGCTAAAAGTGACAGCGTGATGCCGCGCAGGACGCGCAACACAGCGTCGCGGCCCCATTGTTGATGGGTGAAGCTGCCGATGACTGTCAGAATGACGGGATAACTGGCGACGATGCCGGACAGTCTGGGGCCGAGGCGGTCGGCGGATAGCATGATCACGGCGACGAGGCAGAAGGTTGCGATCATGCGGGCCGGAATGTCCCACCAGGGCAAGCGTCCGGGGACGGCTGCGGATTTGGGTTTGGGCAGCAGTAGAAAGCAGGCGATGAGCGACACGGCGCCTCCGCTGGCGGCTGCCCAGAGCGGGATGCTTAGCGTCTGCGTGAGATGCGCGGTGGCGAAATAGGCG
>JABFRJ010000499.1 GCA_013141255.1 Hyphomicrobiaceae bacterium | reverse complement strand
GTACTGGTGGACCGATTGTAATCGGGGCTGTGTCGCGGGAGCACCAGTGGGGATAAGTGGCGTGTTGCGTGCTTGCTTCGGGGGGGCGCGATCGGGCACAAAGCTGGAGTGGCCAGTAAGCTTGGATGGTCAGTCGTATTTAGACGTGGGTGGCGGTTGCGTTGGCAGTAAGTGCAAAGCGTTGGAATGGAGTTGTCGTCGCGGCTGTGGTTGCGGTGGGCTTGTCGGCGTGCGCACGGCCACTCGAGCGTATGGCGGTGCCGGAAGCGTTGGCGCCATCAGCGGTGGTTCCTGGCATGTCGCATGTGCGGATGTGGGGCGACGAGACGCCGACCGATATGGCAGCCTTTCAACGCCACTATTTGCCGAACATCGGTCGCTTGGCGGCGACGACGCTGAAAGCTGACGGTAAACATCACGTTGATTATCTGCTGCTGTCAGGCGGCGCGGGTGATGGTGCGTTTGGTGCTGGTGTGCTCGGCGGTTGGTCGCGGCGCGGGACACGGCCAAATTTTGCGGTTGTGACAGGCGTGAGCGCTGGAGCGCTGATTGCGCCGTTCGCGTTCCTCGGACCTAGCTATGATAAGCAACTCAAAGAAATCTGGACGCAGCATGAGACCAAGGATCTGGTCATTTCGCATGTGATTACCGGATTGCTGACGGGGGAAGCGCTGGCGGATACGACGCCGCTGGAAAACTTGATGGCGAAGTACGTCACGCGGGCGATGCTCGACAAGGTTGCAGCGGAGTATCGCAAAGGGCGGATGTTGCTGATTGGCACGACCAATCTTGATGCGCAGCGGCAGGTGATTTGGAATATGGGCGAGATCGCCGTGCAGCGGACGCCGCATGCACTCGAACTTTTCCGCCAGGTGCTGTTGGCGTCGGCGTCGGTACCGGGTGCGTTTCCACCGGTGCGGATTAATGTCGAGGCCAAGGGCAAAGAGCACGACGAGTATCATGTTGATGGCGGTGTGACACGACAGGTGTTTTTGTCGCCGGGACAAGTGTCGCTTAAGGCGTTTGATCGGTTCTATGGCTCAACGCCGGTGCGGCGGATCTTTGTGATCAAGAACGGTAAATTGGTACCGGAGTACGAAGTGGTTAAGGCGTCGACGGTGTCGATCAGTGCGCGGGCGCTGTTTACGACGACTAAGAGCCAGAGCATCGGGGATCTCTTGCGGATCAAAGATAAGGCGTCCGATGCGGGCGCATCGTTTCATCTGCTATCGATCCCGGCGACGTTTACGATGCCTTATAAAGAGGCATTCGATAAGGCGTATATGCAAGAGCTGTTTAAGACGGGCGCGGCAGCGGGGTTCAGTGGCACGGGATGGGTTGGTGCGGTGCCTGAGGCGCGGATGGCGAGAGTTCGGTAGTGCTGACGGAGTGCGGACTGCTTGGTTCGCGTTGAGCGTGTGTTCGCGCTTTTTAATTGCACTGGTCCATGAATGGGACTGCAAGTGTTGCTACGCGGTACCTAGTTCATATCGTTGTGCTGAATCGGCATGGTCGGTCTGCGGCTCGAGTAATTTGTGTTTCAATTGTGGCGGTGTTTAAGTAAGAGTCGTCGTCAAGGCGGCTTTAGGATTAGTCCGCCAGTCGGGGATACGTCGCTGTAGAAGGGGATCGGGATGCAAGGCATGCTGCGGTTAAGCCGCGCCATTGATGCGCTGAACATAGGTATTGGGAAGATCGTCGCCTGGGCGATCTTTTTGGCGGTGGTGATCAGTGCTGGGAACGCAATTGTTCGCAAGGTTTTTAATATCTCGTCGAACGCTTGGCTCGAGGCGCAGTGGGTTTTGTTCGGCATGGTGTTTTTGCTGTGCGCCGCATGGACCTTGATTGCGAACGAGCACATTCGCATCGACGTTGTTTCGAGCATGCTATCGAAGCGCACGCGCAATTGGATCGACATGATCGGTCACGCGTTCTTCTTAATCCCGATCTGTCTGGTGATTATGTATACGGCCTGGCCGTTCTTTTGGCGCTCGATGTTGCAGAACGAGCAGTCGTCCAACGCAGGCGGTCTGCCAGTGTATCCGGCGAAGTTCTTGGTGCCACTATGTTTCACGTTGTTGTTGGTGCAGGCGGTGTCGGAATTGATCAAGCGTTGGGCAATCATGCAAGGCCAGCTTGAAGACGTAACGGGTGGCGGCCATCATGAAGCTGCGGAAGCGGAAGCTGCGCGGTTACGTGAAGCGCTGGCTGAAGAAGCCGAAGCGCGTGCGAAAGCGGCCATCGTAGCTGCTAGCGGCCAGAAAAACTAATCGTACCTATCATCTTTCGGGCGCTTCGGCGTCCGATCCCATTTTCAACGCCTGCCGTTTCGGAGCTTACCTTTATGGCTGCATGGATTGCGCAGAACATGGCACCGATCATGTTCGCATCACTCGTGGTCTTCCTGTTATTGGGATACCCAGTGGCTTTCTCGCTTGGCGCGTGCGGATTATTCTTCTTCATCATTGGCGTCGAGTTGGCACCGGTTTCGGGTGGTTCGATTTCGCTGTCATGGCCGCTGCTTAACTCGCTGCCTGAACGCATATTCGGGGTGATGAACAACGATACATTGCTCGCCATTCCGTTCTTTACACTCATGGGGCTTGTGCTTGAGCGTTCGGGGATGGCGGAAGATCTGCTCGATACGATTGGTCAGTTGTTCGGCACCATTCGCGGTGGGCTTGCCTACGCTGTTATTTTTGTCGGCGCATTGCTGGCCGCGACGACTGGGGTTGTGGCGGCTTCGGTTATTTCGATGGGGCTGATCTCGCTACCGATCATGTTGCGCTATGGGTATGACCGCCGCGTGGCGTCGGGCGTGATCGCGGCGTCGGGTACGCTAGCGCAAATCATTCCGCCGTCGCTGGTCTTGATTGTGATGGCTGATCAGCTCGGCAAATCGGTCGGTGATATGTACGAAGGCGCGTTCATTCCGGGCCTCGTGCTGTCGGCGCTCTATGCGTCGTATGTCTTCATTGTGTCGATGGTGAAGCCCGAGTATGTGCCCGGGCTCCCCCCTGAGGCGGTGGGCTTCCGCGAAGCCGATGGTAGCCGCGGGTTGTTGTCGCTGCTTGTGTTGACGCTGTTGTCTGGCTTTGCGGGCTACTTCGCCATGGCTGGCTCGAAGTATCGTGGCGCGGACTTCGTCGTGCTTTGCATGGCGGTTGGAATTGCGCTCGCGTTTGGGTTGGCGGTACTGAACTGGATCGTCGGCAAAGTGACTGGGTTCCGCTTCCTGTCGCATATGGCACAGCAGGTCACCTTCGTGATGGTGCCGCCGCTGTTCTTGATCTTCCTTGTGCTTGGTACGATCTTCATCGGTGTCGCGACGCCGACCGAAGGCGGCGCAATGGGCGCGATGGGTGCAATCCTGCTGGCGGCCTTTAAGCGCTGGATCGACGGGAACCCGAAGCGCTTTAACTTTGCGTTGTTGAAATCGGCAGTTGAAGCGACGGCAAAATTGTCGGCGTTTGTCGTGTTCATTCTGATCGGCGCACGCATCTTCTCGCTGACCTTCTACGGCGTGAACGGGCATCTCTGGGTCGAACATCTGTTGGTGTCGTTGCCGGGTGGTCAAGCTGGCTTCCTCATCGTCGTCAATATTATGGTCTTCCTGCTGGCCTTCTTCCTCGACTTCTTCGAATTGGCGTTCATCGTCATTCCGTTGTTGGGGCCGGCGGCGGAAAAATTGGGCATCGACTTGATCTGGTTTGGCGTCATTCTCGGCGTGAATATGCAGACCTCGTTCATGCATCCACCGTTCGGGTTTGCACTGTTCTATCTGCGCTCGGTGGCGCCGGTTGCGCCATTTGTTGACAAGGTCACGGGCAAGACGACCGCTGGTGTGACGACGGGTGAGATTTATTGGGGCGCAATCCCGTTTGTGATCATCCAGTGCATCATGGTGGGGCTTGTGATCGCGTTCCCCGGCATGGTCATGCACTATAAGTCGCAGGTTCCCGTCATGGATCCTTCTAAGGTTCAGATCAATATTCCGGGGCTCGGTGGTCCAGGTGGTGGTTTGCCTGGGTTGCCTGGTATTCCGGGTGGTCTGAACCTGCCGCCGCCAGCGTTTGGTGGGCCGCCTCCAGGACTTGGTGGATCGTTGCCACCTGGATTGGGTGTGCCACCTGGTTTATCGCCAGCGCCTGCTGCGGCTCCTGCCGCGACTCCGGCTGCTGTTGTGCCGGCACCTGCTCCTGCACCGGCAGCTCCGGCGCCAGTTGTGCCCGCGGTTCCTGCGCCAGCGACAACGCCGGTTCCTGGTGCGCCCGGTGGTTCGCCGGTGATTGAGTTGCCGAAGGATCTGACACCGCCGAAACAGTAAGCGTCGGCTTAGATCACGCAGACCAAATCAAACCGCCAGTCCGAGGGACTGGCGGTTTTTTGTTGGGTTGGTTGCTGCTCAGTGACCTTTACCGAGGATCAGCTTCTCGGCGCACGTTAATTGACACTGGTTGATTGACACTGGGGCGACTGAACCTAATCTTGGTGCTGAATCTGGATGTAGGCTTTCAAGGAAAGATTTGTTGCCATGGAAGAGGTGGATATTGCGGCGGCGACGGATCGCTTGATGCGATTTTTGAAAGTGCCGGGTATCACCGGCGAAGAGCTGCTGATCGGCAAGGACATTGTTGCAGCCTTGAAGCAGGTGGGTGTTCCGTCGCGCTCTATCCGTTTCGATGACGCGCACACGCGCATTGAACTGCCGACGCAAACTGGGAATTTGCTGGTTGATTTACCGGGGCGGGGTGCGCTCAAAGATGCGGAGCGTGTGCTGTTCATGACGCACATGGACAC
>JABFRJ010000064.1 GCA_013141255.1 Hyphomicrobiaceae bacterium | reverse complement strand
CAATTCCTGCGCCCGCCACACGAGCATCGCTAGAAAGAAAAACAATACCGGTGGAATCAACACAGTCGCCAACACCGTCATCAACACCGGTTGCGACAGGATCTCACCAATACTCGCCGCCTTCTGCGCCACCGGCGCCAGCATACCGTACCCGAACATCAAACCAAGCAATACCCATACGCCCGACGCGATGGCCGCAAAATTAAATGGCGTCTTCGAAGGTTTTTGTTCAAGCGCGTAGATCAACGCGCCGATGGTCGGAATATCGTCGTTGGCGGCAATGGCTTGTCGCGCTGGCCCCGCAGGTCGACGTTGCGCTTTTCGCCGCTCCTCCTCGTGCACACTATCAGCAGCGATCGCGGCGGCGGCTTCCGTGGACGCAGCGTCCCGAGCATCCATGGCCGCACGCTTCTTGTCAGACTTCGTCGTGGTCGCCGTTTCCTGTCCCGACGCAGCCGATGGCGGCAGGCCCGTCACAGGCGCCGATGCGCCCGGTGCTAAATTTGGTGTCGAACCAGGCACCACGATCGGCAACTGAGGTGGAACACTGGTATTCGTCGCGACACCGCCAACGTCAGAACGAACGACACCAGACGCATCAAGCGTCTTACTGTCATCCCGAGATTTCCCGCCTCGCGCGCTAGATTTATCCTGCCCCATACCCCACCCGTCTCGCCAACGGCACAACTCGTGCGTCACGCTGCAAAGTCACCGGCACAGCGTTGATTTTCACACGCACAACTGCCCCTAAGACCTAAAACAAGCGTTCAGTTTAACTGAGGTTCGCCATCGAACCTAGCAATCCTTCCACCCTTTCCACCACCAATCGAACCCGATCCGGCAAAAAAACGTAAATTTTCAACGGCATGGGGGTGAATACGCTGTTCAATAGCCGACGATCAGCCACAACTGATGCAATCCCCCAATGAGCCGATCCATCCAAGCCAGTACCAATCTCAAATATGCCGCCAATGAGGCAAAACCAAGAAGTCGCGCCGCTGCTGCACAACCAACTGTTGCAACATGAAACGGTGATTGAGCAAAAATTGAGCCTGCCACTTTACCGTCGGTTATCAACACCAGAGGTACCTTAGTGAGGCACGGAGACAAATCAGGTCGACATCCAGTGTAAAGGGCTAGGCGCAATCCCAAGCACCTGTCTGTCGATCCAAACAGCGTTGCGGGGCGCGTCATGGCAGCAGAAGCACAGACAGTAACGGTTGACTCAATCATCGCTCCCGGCGGCATCGAACGTCGGCGGCGCACGCGCCCAGTCGGGGCAACAAAACCCGTTGATTTCACCTATTTGCGCCGTTTCACGCTTGCCAATCGTTCGCTTGAACGTGAAGTGCTCGACCTCTTCATTGAGCACGCCCCACGCTACGTCGACGACCTGCGTGCGGCTTCAACCGCCAAGGAATGGCACGCCGCCGCCCACACCCTCAAGGGCGCTGCGCGTGGAATTGGTGCTTGGCGAGTGGCCCGCGTGGCCGAAGGCGCCGAACGAGTCGATTTCGTCGACAAGGACCGCTGTGACTTTGCCCTCGACAGCGCTGATGAAGCCCTCGACGAAGCGATCGGCTTTATCCGCAACATTTTTCGCGCCTGGTAACGTGCAGAAGGTGCGCGCGGCGGCATAACCCTCGCGACTGCGACACACTTATGCCTACACGCACAATCCCTTGAAATCTTGAGAAACCCTCGCTAAGTCTCGCTCCAGTTGAGCGGGCGGCTTGGGCGCGATGCCGAAGCCACCGCTCGTTTTTGTGCGAGGGGCAGCGCTGCTGCGTCCCGCGCTTCGATAGCCCGCACTTACTAAAAGGGAGTGGCCATAACGGCCACAACACACGCGATGGCGAAAATCACCTTCATTCAGCCCGACGGCACCAGCCAGACCGTGACCGCCGAGAACGGCATGACCGTTATGGAAGCGGCGAAAAAAAATGTCATCGCCGGTGTTGAAGCCGAATGCGGTGGCGCTTGTGCCTGCGCCACCTGCCACGTCTACGTCGACGCCAGCTGGACGCCCAAGACCGGCAAACCCGAAGCCATGGAAGAAGACATGCTCGACTTCGCCTTCGACGTGCGCGACGAGAGCCGTCTCTCCTGCCAAATCAAAGTCACCGACGCTCTCGACGGCCTCATTGTCCGCATCCCCTCCAAGCAGTTCTGAACTCTGTAAGTCAGCTTCAGGTGGTCAGTTTCCTGTTGACCAGCTGCCAATTGCAATAGTCCAAATTCAAAGTCCGCGACAATTGCGCGGGCTTTTTTTTGATTGAGTTTCATCTTTTTATTGCAAGATCGCGCCAACGATCGGCAGTGTTGACGTGTAATGCTTCCAGAACGAAGGTCCACAATTCATCTCGTGCAAGGAGTACGTTGGATGGTCCGGTTCAATCTTAAGTCGCGGCGTGTATGTGTCGGCCTTAGCACGGCCGCCATTTTGATGACAGGCATCTATGCCCTCTCGATTACACAATCGGCATCTGCGCAATCAGGGCCATGCTCGCAGCGTTGCACGCAACGATGCGTGGTAGCGACAAAAGCCTTCGGTGACTGCATGAGCAAATGTTTGCCGATATGTCGGTCAAAAGCGGGGCGGGGCGGCAAAGCCGGTTGACGACGAAACCTAGGACCGCAATCCACGACGCCTCGAGCGAGGAGTAGATGGATTATATGTGGGTATCTAAAGCCACCAAAATCGCAGGCTTAGGTTGCCGGGTTCTATGGCTAAGCCGTCAGTTTACAGGGGCGGAACAGGTCGCTACTAAGGCGTCTAGACATTCCCATGCCCGAGCAGCATCGGACACGACGGCTGGCCTGTGCCCGCTGCCGTCCGTTGCGCTGGGACCGTTAGACAGGACCATTCATGACCGCCGTCAATCAAGTCCGCTCGACCTTCACCGACTATTTCAAAAAAAACGGCCACGAGCATGTCGAAAGCGCGCCCCTGATTCCGCGCAATGACGCGACTTTGATGTTCACGTCCGCAGGCATGGTGCAGTTCAAAAACCTGTTCACCGGTAACGAAAAGCGTAGCTACACCACCGCGACCACCTCGCAGAAATGCCTCCGCGCAGGCGGCAAGCACAACGACCTCGACAACGTCGGCTACACCGCGCGCCACTGCACGTTCTTCGAGATGCTCGGCAACTTCTCCTTTGGCGATTATTTCAAAGAGCAAGCCATCACGCTGGCCTGGAATCTCGTCACCAAAGAGTACGGCCTCAAGAAAGATAAGCTGCTCATCACCGTCTATTCCGAAGATGAGGAAGCAGCGACGCTTTGGAAAAAAATCGCAGGCTTCAAAGACGATAAAATCATCCGCATCCCCACCTCTGATAATTTCTGGTCGGCTGGTGACACAGGCCCCTGCGGCCCCTGCTCTGAAATCTTCATCGACCAGGGCGACAAGCTCCAGGGCGGCCCCCCCGGTTCCGCCGATCAGGACGGCGACAGGTTCCTCGAATTCTGGAACCTCGTCTTCATGCAATTCGATCAGTTGGCTCCAGGCAACCGCGTTAATCTGCCGAAACCGTCTATTGATACCGGCATGGGCCTTGAGCGTATGTCCGCAATTCTGCAGGGCGTGCATTCGATCTTCGACACCGACTTGTTCAAGTCGCTGATCGAAGCCTCGGTATCTGAAACCGGCGTCGCGGCCAAAGGCGCGAATGCGCCGAGCCATCGCGTCATCGCCGACCATCTCCGCGCTGCGTCCTTCTTGATTGCCGACGGCGTGCTGCCCTCGAATGAAGGCCGCGGCTACGTGCTCCGCCGCATCATGCGCCGCGCCATGCGTCATGCCCATCTCCTCGGCGCTAAAGATCCGCTGATGCACCGCCTCGTGCCCGCTCTCACGCGTCAGATGGGCGACACTTACCCCGAACTGATCCGCGCCCAGTCCCTCATCGCTGAAACCTTGAAACTCGAAGAAACTCGTTTCCGCAAAACTCTGGAGCGCGGTCTCGTGCTCTTGGATGACGCCACCAACAACCTGCGCAAAGGTGAAACGCTCAAGGGCGACGTCGCCTTCAAGCTCTATGACACCTACGGCTTCCCACTCGATCTCACGCAAGACGCCCTGCGTCCGCGCGGCATTGCCGTCGATACCGCTGGCTTTGCCACGTCGATGGAAAAACAAAAGGACGAAGCCCGCAAAGCCTGGAAGGGCTCCGGCGAAGCCGCGACCGAAACCGTCTGGTTCGAGATCAAAGACAAATCCGGCCCCACGGAATTCTTGGGCTACGAAACTGAAAGCGCCGAGGGTGAAATCCGCGCGCTTATCTCAGGCGGAAAGCCAGCCAAAGCTCTGAACAAAGGCGACGACGGCGCCATCGTCGTCAACCAGACGCCGTTCTACGGCGAGTCAGGTGGCCAGGAAGGCGACGTCGGCCTCATCAAGGGCGCGAAGGGCGCACTCTTCCGCGTCACCGAAACTCAAAAGAAACTCGGCGATGTGTTCGTCCACATTGGCAAAGTCGAATCCGGCAGTTTCAAATCCGGCGATGGCGTCGAACTCATCGTCGATCATGCCAAGCGCTCCGCCACCCGCGCCAACCACTCTGCCACCCATTTGATTCACGAAGCCCTGCGCCAAGTGCTCGGCACACACGTCCAACAGAAGGGGTCGCTCGTCAACTCAGACCGCCTGCGCTTTGACGTCTCGCACAACAAGCCCATGAGCGCCGAAGAATTGGCCGTGGTCGAAAACCGCGCCAACGCCGTCATCGTCCAAAACTCCGAAGTCACCACGCGCTCGATGGCCATCGATGACGCGCGTGAAACCGGCGCCATGGCCTT
>JABFRJ010000456.1 GCA_013141255.1 Hyphomicrobiaceae bacterium | reverse complement strand
CGGACCTGCTATTTTTCTTGCCTCTGACATGTCAGCCTACGTCAACGGCACCTGCCTTATGGTCGACGGCGGCTACTGCAGCATCTAACGTCAGAATGAATTGCTCCATTTTTACGCATTTGCCCATGTTTTAATCGCAAATCGCAATTGCCCAATCTTCCGCCGCTCAGCTAGTGATTAAGGCAGTCATTGCCTTAATCAGTGGCAGCAGACCGCTCGGTCCCATGGCTTCGGCATACAGCAAAGATCGAGCAAATCCGGGGGGACTTCAGCATGCAACAGCCGACACTAACTTTGGACGCGCTCGCCAACAGCGCCGACGTCCTATTTCTTCTGATGGGGGCCATCCTCGTATTCGCCATGCACGGCGGCTTCGCCTTCCTCGAAGTCGGCACCGTCCGCCATAAAAACCAGGTCAACGCCCTGGTCAAAATCATGGTCGATTTTGCCATCTCGACCGTCGCCTATTTTCTTATTGGCTACTCGATCGCCTATGGCATCACTTTCTTCGTCAACGCCGAAGCCCTAAGTGGCGGCGCAAAAGGTTTCGACGGCCAAGGACTATCACTGGTCAAGTTCTTCTTCCTCGCCACTTTCGCCGCAGCCGTCCCCGCCATTGTCTCCGGAGGCATTGCCGAACGCGCGCGTTTCTTACCGCAATGCGCGGCAACGGCACTGATTGTAGGTCTCGCCTACCCCTTCTTCGAAGGCCTCGTCTGGAACAAGAACTACGGCCTACAAGAACTCTTCAAACTGCGCTTCGGTGAAGAATTCCACGACTTCGCGGGCTCCATCGTCGTCCACGCTGTCGGCGGTTGGATCGCGCTCGCCGCTATCCGCCAATTAGGAGCCCGCTCAGGCCGCTACAAAGGTACACGCTCCGCCGCCATCCCACCCTCGTCCATTCCATGGCTCGCCATGGGCTCTTGGCTCCTCTGCATTGGCTGGTTCGGCTTCAATGTCATGAGCGCTCAGACCCTTAAGACGGCAACTGGCCTCGTCGCCCTCAACTCGTTGATGGCCATGTGCGGCGGCATCCTTGCAGCCCTCATCGCCGGCGATAACGACCCTGGCTTCGTACACAACGGCGCCCTCGCTGGGCTCGTCGCAGTATGCGCCGGTTCCGATGTATTCCATCCCATCGGGGCCTTCCTCGTCGGCGGCATCGCAGGCGTGATCTTCGTCATGATGTTCCAAAAAGTCACCAACGACTGGCAGATCGACGACGTGCTCGGTGTCTGGCCACTCCATGGCTTATGTGGTCTCTGGGGCGGCATTGCCTGCGGTATCTTCGGCCTCAAATCGTTGGGCGGCATGGGCGGCGTCAGCTTCGGAGCCCAATTGATCGGATCGCTCGGCGGCGCGGCCTTCGGCTTCTGCGCAGGCTACATCGTCTATCGCAGTGTCGATGCGCTGTTCGGCTTCCGTATGTCACAAGAAGACGAAGCCATGGGCGCAGATTTGGCCATCCATAAAATTTCAGCTACCCCCGAGGACGACATCCGCACTGGCCGCCTCTGAGATCAACACTTAAAAACTCTGCAATACACAGCCGGTCAGCCTCTCACACAAGGTTCGACCGGCTTTTTATTTGACACCGTCACGGCCCAGCACCCGTCGCACGCGCGACCTGCACATTTTACAGTGGACGTGCGCCCCAGTTCACGGCTGCATACCAATACAAACAATTCGGCCCCATCACCGGAATTCCGCCCATGCAACAGTCCGACCATTCAGCCCCAGAACTCCCCTCGGCAAGCCCGCGCGACTGGGGCCTCGATCCAACCCGTTTGCGCATCATCCGCGATGCCTTGCAACGTGAAATCGACGCCGGCCGCCTCCCTGGCTCCGTTATCGCCATCGCCCGCCGCGGCCGTCTGCTACACCTCGACGCCATCGGCCAACGTGATCCGGCCACAGGAGCCGCAATAACCACCGATTCAATCTTCGCAATTGCCTCGATGACCAAGCCCATGACCTCGGTCGCCATTCTCGGCCTCGCCGAAGAAGGCCGCATAGCTCTCGGCGATCCCGTCTCCCGCTACATCCCAGAACTGGCAAACCTGCGCGTCGTCACCTCACTCGATCCAACAAAATTAGAAACACGTCCGCCCGCCCGCATCCCAACCATACAAGACCTCCTGCGCCATTCCTCGGGTTTCACCTATCGCGACAACGGCACCTCGGCAGCACACAAAAAGTATCCGCCAAGCTCCATCGGTGGCCCCATAAAATTAACTAAAGCCGAAACCATCGCCGCGCTCGCCGAAAGTCCGCTCTTGTTTGATCCTGGCACCAACTGGACCTACGGCTACTCAACCGATGTGCTCGGTTTTGTCGTCGAAGCCGTAACCGGCAAAGCCCTCGGTGACGTCCTTCAGGACCGCATCTGGTCACCACTCGCCATGACCGACACGACTTTTGCACTCACCGACGCCCAGCGCCTGCGCTACGCCCGACCTCACGCCAAAGATGTTGATACAGGCATCACTAACGCGCCGCTGATGCATGACATAGCAAGAGACATGAAGTGGCACGCAGGCGGCGGCGGCGCCGTATCAACCGTGATGGACTACATCCGTTTCGCCGAAATGCTCCGCCGTGGTGGCACGCTAGGCTCGGTCCGCATCCTCGGACCCAATACCGTCGCACACATGACGTCGGACCACTTACCAAACCATATCGAAGATCGCATCGCCGACACCATGGACCCCGCCGCCAGCGGCTACGGTTTCGGCCTCGGCGTCGCCGTCCGCCGCAGCAATGGCGTCAGCGCCATCCCAGGAACCAAAGGCGACTACTACTGGTCAGGCGTTTACGGCACATATTTCTGGATCGATCCCATCCGCGAACTCAGCGTCGTCCATATGGCGATCACCCCCGGCCCGGCACGCCTGCGCTACCGCCAACTCATCCGCCAACTCGTCTATCAAGCGATGACAGAATAAGTAAGAACCTTACGCCAAATCGCCGTTAAACGCATAAGTTAGAGCCAAATTCTTGATCTGCATCAAACCCAAGACCAACTCGGACCCGTAGGCTGCGAAGTTCGCAATCATACCTTATCGTCAACAACCGCGAACAACGGGCCGTCATAACATGCGCAAATCAAGCGAAACGACCCCATCAACCAACAAACCCACCGCGAGCGCCAAGCCATCGGCTAGCAATGGCCTCGATCCAGCGACCGCCATGACCAGTCCATCGGCACTCGATACACCGCAAGCCGCACAAACAGTCAGCGACTCGGCACCAGCCATTTCGGCGCTGCGTCACGACCGCGCCGCCATCCGCCATTTCTTCGAAACCGGAGAATACCCTTACAAGACTCAGATCAGCACCAAAGATTACGAAAAGCACAAAGCGGAACTCCAAATCGAACTTCTCAAGGTTCAGGACTGGGTGAAAACGACTGAGCAGAGAATTGTCGTTCTGTTCGAAGGCCGTGACGGCGCAGGCAAGGGCGGTACAATCAAACGCTTCACTGAGCACCTCAATCCACGCGGCGCCCGCGTCGTCGCCCTCGAAAAGCCGACCGACCGCGAAAAGACTCAATGGTACTTCCAACGCTACATTGAGCGTTTACCTGCAGGCGGCGAAATCGTTTTCTTTGACCGGTCCTGGTACAATCGCGCCGGCGTTGAGCGCGTGATGAACTTCTGCAAACCCAATGAATACCTGGAATTCATGCGCCAAACGCCCGACCTCGAACGCATGCTCGTCCGCAGCGGCATCCTACTTTTCAAGTACTGGTTCTCAGTCACACGCGAGGAACAATTGCGCCGTTTTCAAGCGCGCAAAAACGAACCCCTCAAAAAATGGAAACTGTCACCGATCGACCGCCAATCACTCGACAAGTGGGACGACTATACCGAAGCCAAGGAAGCGATGTTCTTCCATACTGATACCGCCGATGCCCCCTGGACCATCATCAAATCTGACGACAAAAAACGCGCACGCCTTAACTGCATGAAGCACTTTTTATCGTCGCTCGATTACCCCAACAAAGATACCCATGTCATCGCCGCACCTGATCCCCTTATCGTCGGCTCATCCGCCCACGTCATCGGCACCTCCGAGCATATCCTTGGCAAAAGCCTCCACCCCGAAAAGCGGCGCTCAAAGTAAGTGCCGACACACCACTGCCGTGCGATATCAGTCTTCGGCGCAGGGATGGGCCTAATGCACACCTCGAACGTATCGCACCCTTGAGATTGCCCACCGTATCTGCAATGCAAAGGTTCTGCAGATCCGGCCAACGCAAGCTTAGTGGACAATATAAAATGTCTCTGACGACCTCAGACGCCCAATGGGAGTCGCGCGTTCGCGACAGCTTCGCCAAGCAACCAACCATGCAGACACTCGGCATAACCATCGCGCGCCTAAGCCCCGGCACGATCGAGCTCTCGATGCCCTTCAGCGTTCCGTTCTCACAGCAACACGGCTTCGTCCACGGCGGCATTGTCGGCGTCGGCCTCGATAGCGCTTGCGGCTTCGCGGCCTACTCACTAATGCCCTCTGACGCTGCCGTCCTCACCATTGAATTTAAAACCAACTTTCTGAGCCCCGCCAAAGGGGCGAAATTCTTGTTCATCGGCAACGTCATCAAACCTGGACGCACAATAACGGTGACCGAGGCAACAGCGTACGCCCACCCTGACGACACTTCCCCTGCAGATCTCACCCGCCCCCTCGCAATCATGACTGCAACCATGATGACAGTTCTCGGCCGACCCGGCCTCAAAGGCTGACGACACAACAACCAAGGCACGCGAAATCGGAAGCAACAACGGCACACGCAGCATCACGGCCAGC
>JABFRJ010000464.1 GCA_013141255.1 Hyphomicrobiaceae bacterium | reverse complement strand
GCCCATCCCCTGAGCGATCTGATCGAACCCGGGATGCGTGGCATAGGGTCCCGATTGCCCGAATCCCGATACCGAGGCCAGAATGATGCGCGGATTCACCGCCTTCAACGCCTCATAACCAATACCCAAACGATCCTTCACATCGGGTCGATAGTTTTCAACCACAATATCGGCTCGCTCAACCAAACGCATGAACGCTGCAAGTCCAGCCTTTGTCTTCAGATTGAGCGACAGAAATCGCTTGTTCCGATGCAAATTCTGCATGTCATAACCGTGCCGCGGACCGCTCATCCCTTCATTGGGATCAACCCCATCAGGTGGCTCAATCTTGATTACATCAGCCCCAAAATCCGCGAGAATTCGGCAACACGTTGGCCCCGCTCGCACGCGCGTTAAGTCGAGCACCACGAGATGATCAAGAGCTTTAGAACCTGGCAATCGCGGCATGATGGGAACTCATCGGAAACGAACAACTCCGATGAACCTAACGGGGCATACGCCCTCCCGCAATTGCAGACCACGCTGGTCCGCCCCGCACCATCATCGTGACCACCATTTCAGAGATACGACATCACGCTGCTTCGGTTGCGCTCACGGCATCATGCGCCCCAGCCGTCCCGCCATTTGCAACACCCAACGCCGACAACCGATGCGCATCAAGCCGCGCCGCAATCTCCGCCGTATCACGCACGCCGATGGCCGAGCGATTGCGGTCCAGCCATTTGCCAGCTTCCTGCCGTCCCGCCGAAAATAAATAGGACAGCAATTCAATCTCCGGCTTACCCCGGCTCTCAATTGAAAGCCCTCCTGTGAAGCGACCCGCTTCAATCAAATGAAAGCGGTGGGCCCCAACCTTCTGATCCGCGTCCGGTGCTTGCCGCCACGGACGCCACCGCGCCTTCTGCACGCGACGCTGCACCGCTGCAATCGCTTCAAGCTCCCGCACATACGGCTGGTTAAACATCAAATGATACATATGCCCTGTGATGTCCCGCGCACTCGTCGGTCTCACATCGCGCGTCAGCGGCGCCAACTGCACAATCAACGTATCTTGCACTGAACTCTCGCGCGCCAACGTCAACACATCGGGATTGGCCGAAAATCCACCATCCCAATACGCAACGCCATCAATCTCGACCGCATGCTGCATCATCGGCAAACACGCCGACGCCAACACAGCCTCAATCGTCAACTCCTGCCGTTTAAACAGCCGCGCCACGCCCGAACCCATATGCGTCGCTGCAATCAACAACTCCGGACCAGACGTCGTGCGCAACAAGGTCAAATCCAATTGCGCTTCCAACACTTTCCGCAACGGATCAATCCCAAGCGGATTAATCTCATAGGGCGAGAACAATTGCGCCATCTTCTGCAACGTCACAGAGCGACTGAGTCCGGCGAGCCAAGGATTGAGCTTCAAAAACTCAGGATCACCAGCCTGCCCAATCGCGCCCCATAACGACGCGAGGCGGCGCCGCGAACCATCGGCACCACCTTCAGCCAAGCCAACTGCAAGCGCCACCGCATTAAGCGCTCCCGCGCTCGTGCCGCTGATCCAACCAATCTCAATCGTTTCATCTTCAAGAATGCGATCGAGAACGCCCCATGTGAACGCGCCATGCGCTCCGCCGCCTTGCAGCGCCAAATTGAGTTTTGCTTTCGCAACCAAATTTTTTCGCCCCACGCCGCCGCCTCGGTTTAGCCTCGGGTTACAATCTCAAGTCGCGAGATGATAACACAGCAGCAACCGCTACGGCGCAACTATGTCCGCACTGTGGGGATAACGCGTTTGGGCACAATCACAGGCACACCATCAACAACACCCCGCGACACTTCGACACCCCAAACACGCGCAATGTTGTGAGGCGTTAGAACATCTTGTGGCGCCCCAGTTGCGACGACGTCTCCAGCCATCATCATGATCACCCGATCAGCAAAGCGGTCAGCCAATCCCAAATCATGCAACGCCACCACTGCGGCTAGGCCGTCACGTTTGGCCCTATCCAGCAAAACTTGCATGACATCAAGCCGGTGTGCCAGATCAAGACCCGCCGTCGGTTCATCCGCCAAGAGAATCTCCGACGCCTGCGCCAGAGCACGCGCCATCAAAACGCGGGCTTGTTCTCCGCCCGAAAGTTCGAGCACCGAACGCTCCGCAAGATGCACAACATCCAACGCCACCATGGCAGTCTCGACCGCGCTTGCATCGCGCGGTGATAGGTCGCCACCAATAGCTCCGTGCGGCACGCGCCCAAGCCCAACAATATCCCGAACAGAAAGCGGCCAATGCACGTCGCGCGCTTGCGGCAGATACCCAATCGCCCGCGCACGCTCGTCCGACCGGACCATTGCAATTTCACGATCGCCAAGCAGGACTTGACCATGCTCTGGCGCAACCAATCCGGCCAGCACCTTGATCAAAGTTGACTTGCCCGCGCCATTCGGACCGACCAGCGCCACAACTTCCCCACGGTCAACAGCAACGGAAACTTTGCGCAACACCGCACGGCCCTTGAGCGTGACGCTGACATCGGTGGCAGCAAGCACAGGCCGCGTCATGCTGCCAACTCCCGCCGCAATTTCACAATCAACCACAGAAAAAATGGCGCACCCAAAACCGCCGTCAGGACCCCGATCCGAATATCCAAAATCGGCGACATCAAACGCACCAGCGCGTCGGCAACCATCACCAAGACGGCGCCACCAAGTGCGCTCGCCAACAACAGCCGCGATGGCCGATGCCCAACAATCGGTCGCAAGACATGTGGCACGACCAGCCCGACAAACCCGATGATACCCGTCACGGCCGTCGCAGCTCCGACCGATAACGCAACACCCGCAACTAGTAAGCGACGAGCACGCGTGAGATCTTCGCCCATGCTCTCCGCGGCAGCGTCGCCCAATGTCAACGCGTCGAGTGTCCGCCCAAGCCTGAGCAGCAACACGATCCCCAAACCAATCAACGGCCCCGCCAGCATCACATGAATCAGAGAGCGATCCGCTAGCGACCCCATCATCCAGAAAATACTTTCAGCCGCCGCAAACGGATTGCGCGACAAGTTCAAGACCAGCGACACCAATGCCGACGCCAACGCCGCCACCGCAACGCCCGCCAAGATCAACGGCACCGCGCCCGACCGCTCTCCAGCAAGCAAAGTCACGAGCAGCGTGGCGCCAACCGCGCCCAACAATCCAGCAACCGGCAATGCCAACGGAAACGCACCGGCAAGACCTGAATGAATGGCAATCACAGCGCCAAGCGCCGCTCCACCCGAAACGCCAATAATACCAGGCTCCGCCAGCGGATTGCGCAAATACCCCTGCAACGCCGCACCAGCAACACCTAAGCCCGCACCAACAAGACCTCCAAGCAACGCACGTGGCAAGCGGATCTCCCATAGGATCAAACGCTTCACATCACCCGCACCCTGCACGCCGAGATACCCCGGCCCCGCCAGCACCGCCAACACGAACGCAACAAAAACTGCAATGACCAACCAGAGCGTTGATCTGTCCCACTCCATCGGCTTCATGGCGCGCGCCCTCGGACAAGCTGCAACCGCGCCTCCACCAACATCTGCACCGCCCGCACAATATGCTGCGTGCCACAAAGCCACAGCGACCACGGGATCACCACACTTGGCATACGTGCCGCCATTCGCTGCAGCATTGGATGCCGCAAATTATCCGCCACCGTCGTTGCGTAGTCATTCGGGCCACTCGACAACACCAACACATCTGGCGGCGCCGTCACAATCTCCTCAAGCGAAACCTGCCGCCCAAAACCGATGCCATAGGCCGCAGCGTGATTGCTGAAACCTGCCCTTCGCAACGCTTCATCGACAATACCCGATGTACCCGCCACATAGTTATTGACCTGATACACCGCCGCGCGCGGAGCCGAACCAACAGTCGCCCGCACGCGCGCCTCAGTCACCCGTAACGCAGCATCAAATTGCGTCACCAGTGCCTCGCCCGCCGCCATGTCACCAATCGCCAAAGCGATCGCCTGTATCGCGACACGTATCCCGGCAAAATCCTGCGCCAACGGGATCGTCACAACGCGCCGCCCCAAGCGCTGCAACAACGACACCGTCGCAGGCGACGTAAACGGCGTCACCAAAACTAGATCAGGATCAAACGCGAGCACGCTCTCCGCCGTACCATCCGTAATCGGCAGCCCCGCCGCAGCCTCAGGTACCGGCGTCGACAACGGATCAGTCGCCAAATTCGTCACCGCCGCAATACGTCCGCGCGGCGCCAGCTCAACCAAAATTTGATCGGTGCAGAGATTGACCGAGACAATACGCTGCGGCTTGGCCAGCTCGGCGGCACCAGTTTGCGACACAAGCTGAAAGGCGGCGACAACCATCGCTGCCGCCGCCAAAATACTCTGCAGTGCCCGCGCGCCGCGCGTTGTCATCTCACATCCATCATTTAGGGGCACCACTTGGCGCTGTGTCGAAGTTGATCTTCACACCCGCATACGCTCCAAGGCGCGCCGCACTATACCCGTAGATTTCTTGATATTTCTGGTTGAGCATATTCTCGATTCGACCGTAAATCTCGACATTCGGCGCAACCTTGTACGACGCCGCCGCCTGCACCAACCAATAGCCGTCAAGTTCAAGTCGCGACCGCGCATAGCTCGGATTGGCGAAGACCACATCCGGCGTCCGCCCATTGGCAACAACCCCAAAACTCACTGTCCCCTTACCTTCATTGAACAGATACCGCACGTCAGCCCGGCCACTGTGCGGCGTCCGACGGAACTCGCGCGTCCCATCCGGCTGCCGTGCATCGGTGTAGGTGTAGCTG
>JABFRJ010000202.1 GCA_013141255.1 Hyphomicrobiaceae bacterium | reverse complement strand
CCCTGAGATCTTGCCGCACGTCAGCTTCTTTTCTGCATCGCTGACCACATATACGCCGCTCTCTGCAACGCTGCCACTTTGAAACGGTTTCAACACCAGTGGTGTCGTATCTTTGCCGTCACCACGCGGTGGTATGTATCCCGGCGCCGCAGCTGCACAGCCTGCGACCAATCCAGCAACGACCACTGCAACAATCGAGGGGTGAAAGGCGCGCATTCCCGAAAGGTCCCGTCCAACTCATGCCCCGACTCCTATGGCGGGTTCAGAACCCTGCTATGCATTTGATGGCTGAAGCATGGCAAGCCCAATTGTGAGAGCCAAAACATCATCGTATAAGGCAAGACCTTACCACGGAGCGAGCGCAATCATGTCCCAGACCATTTCTTACGGCGTCAAAACCATGATCGCTAGCGCAAAGGCTGCCATTGAAGAAATCCCCGCGGCCGACGCTATCGCGCTGCATGGCAACCCCAACGTCACATTCGTTGACATCCGCGACCCCCGTGAACTCGAACGCGAGGGTAAAGTTCCCGGCGCTTTCCACTGTCCGCGCGGCATGCTTGAATTCTGGATTGATCCTGAGAGCACATATTACAAAGAGAGATTCGGCGAAGACAAAAAGTTCGTCTTTTTCTGCGCCGGCGGTCTTCGCTCCGTTCTTGCAACTAAGTTAGCGCAGGACATGGGCCTAAAACCAGTTGCTCATATCATCGGCGGTTTTAAATCCTGGCGCGAAGTGGGCGGACCGACCGAAGTCTACGTACCAAAACACAAATGAACTTACGAAGAGGCCATTGCTTTGCTCTGGTTGTGGTCGTCGCAGTTGCGTCTGCCATTACCCCGTCGCGCGCCGATGTACGTCAAGCCGATAACAGCCGCATCCTACTTGATCTGCCGCCAAACTTTGCCGCGAGCACGCGCTTCTCCGGCTTCCAGGATGACGCACGCGGCGCCAGCATCGTGCTCAACGAGTTCCCTCTCGACGCTTATGACGCCATCGCACGCGGATTCACTGCTGATGCCCTGCAACAAAAGGGAATTGTTTTCATCTCTCGCGGCAGCATTGACCGCCCCGACCTGCATTTCTACGTCCGTGCTCGGCAAAACGCGGGCGGCCAGCCCTTCGAAAAATTCTTCCTCGTTTTCAAAGCCGATGATGCCACGGTGCTCATATCCGCCAATGTGCCCCAGGTTCTCGTCGAACGCGGTGACATTACGCCCGCCCAAATCGAAACCATCTACTGTTCGGCAAAACTCACAGCAGCCACCGCCTCCAAGCCACTTTTCGCCTTAAGCCAGCTCGGCCGCTTTAAGTCTGCCGGCCGCTTCGCCGGCACCGCTGAAGCCTACACGCTTTCAGGCCGCCTCGCCCCTGCAGCTGATGGCAAAAAAGAACCCGCCGTTTTTATCGTCGCCCCCGCGCTCGATAAGCGACCAATTCCAGATCCCACAGCTTTTGCCGAACGCGCCCTGCAATCAACACCAAACGTGACCGAACTTACAATCACTAAAAAAAGCTCGGTCGAAGTCTCTGGCCTCAAAGGCGTTGTGCTTGAAGCGACCGCCATCGCCCGCGACGAGGATCGCAAACTCGTCCTCTATCAAATGATCCTACTCGAACCCGATGGCG
This sequence comes from Hyphomicrobiaceae bacterium, assembly GCA_013141255.1. Lineage (GTDB taxonomy): Bacteria > Pseudomonadota > Alphaproteobacteria > Rhizobiales > Hyphomicrobiaceae > JABFRJ01. The sequence continues at coordinate 3,188 of JABFRJ010000202.1, read as the reverse complement.
GCTACTTTCGCGTGCTCGGCACCGCCCCAGCAAGCGAGGGCGATGCGTTCCTCGCCGATTTCCGCCTCATGGCACAATCGTTTCGGCTCACAAAATAGTACGAAAAGATCGTCCTCAAAATTCACCCATGAACCGGTGCTGCTACCTCTTTCAGCGGATCACCTCGCCCAAGTGAGGCATCGTCTCCATCACAGTCTGCACGTAGTCTCTCGCAGCACCCCAGTTGCGCCACACGAGGACCATGTGTCATCAATCGACATCGTCATTCCGAACTACAACTATGCGCGCTTCCTCCCCGCCTGCGTCGGTTCTGTGCAAGCGCAAGATCATTGTGACATCCGCATTTTGATTGTCGATAACGCCTCCACCGACGACAGTGTCGCCGTCGCTCGGGCGCTCGCCGCGTCTGATAACCGTATCGAAGTCTCTGCCCATGAGTTCAACCTCGGACCGCACGCCTCCATCAACGAAGGCTTGGACTGGGCACGCTCAGATTATCTGATCGTACTTTGCGCCGACGACATGCTGGCACCAGGCGCACTTTCCTCTGCCGCCTTTATCCTCGACCAATCCCCCCAAGTCGCCATGGCCTATGGCGCTTATGAAACCGTCACCACCACGCCAAACGCTCGTTTAGCCGAACCGCATCCGTCGTTTGCCATCGAAAACGGCAACGATTTCATCACGCGGTTCTGCGGTAAAATGGTATTGACCGTTGCCCCTGTCATTCGCACCTCAGCCCAAAAAGCCGTCGGCCATTATCGGCCCGAAATATTCCACACCGATGATCTCGAAATGCTGTTGCGCATCGCAACCGTTGGCGCCGTCGCCGAAACCAAATCGATCACAGCTTTCCAACGCTGGCACGGTGCCAATCTCTCGTTGATAACCAGCGCCGACGCCGTCGCCCGTTGGCACGAGGAAGCGGGCCTCTTCCAATCGTTCTTCGCCCATGAAGGCGCACACCTCCCCCATCGCGAAGCGTGCGAACGCCTGGCTCGTCAAAGCCTGTCAGCGCGCGCATATTGTTCAGCACTGTCACAACTCTGTCGCGGAAACTTCGCCGCCGCGTACGCTGTGATGAAATTTTCCCTCACGACCGCCCCCCGCAACGCTCTGCTCCCGCCGTTGGGTCAACTCCGTCACATCGACGCGCCCCTCGCCCGTGTACTCAAGCTTTTACGGCCCCGCTCCATTTGATGTTGGGATGGTACCTTCGTTCAAACAACGCTAAGCTCGCAGGCGCAGCGCCACGACAACCGCATCCGCTTGCCGTTCAAGCGCCGACGTGTAAGCTGCCAGTGGCGCGTCAAGGGTCGCAATAAACTGCTCTGCGTTTGCCTCTAACATGTCGATGCGCCGCAACAACGTCTCCACGTCAAAATCCTCAATAGTTTCGCACCACGCGCCGACACCCATGTCGCCCATGAGCACATCGTGTCGATGTGAATAGCTGAGCGAAATGGTCGGTTTCCGCATCTTCAGCGCCGCAATCACATTGTGAAACCGCGAAGCAACCACCACATCCGTGGTCGCGATTTGCGCCATCAGTTCCTGCAAGCTCCCCGCGCACTCCGTGAGCAGCCGCCCATTGTGCAGCCCGTCCGGTCCGAGGCGATCTACCAAATCATCAATAGGTCGCACGTCGGTGTTTTCGCCCACTAACAACCGCACCGTATCCCCACGCGCTAACAATCGACTAACGAGCGCGCGCATCTTTTCGATGTACCTTTGATAGGTCGCCGCGCCGCGCGCCGGATCATTGTGATGCCCGTAGTATTTCATCACGCCAATGCCCACGGTTCGCCCTTCAGTCTGCGCCCGCACCCCAGTCGTCTCCGGCACCGGCAGTGCAAACGCAAGATCGGGATACACCGCATCACCTGCCGCTTTGAGCCCCAGATGCTCCATCAACGCCCGCGACGGCTGATCCCGATAACTGCGATAGCTGGCCGCACGCGCTGCACTGACGAGAAAGTACCGGCTGACCGGATGTGTAATCGGACCCGCTCCAACACTCATGAATGCCAGCGGAATACGCCGCGCGCGCGCGATCTGCGCTACAAGATACATGGCATACGGCAGTCCAATTGGCCTCTCGCCAAAATCGCCCAAAATCCCCGTGCCCGGAATGACAATGGCGTCGAGACCGTGCGTGGCGTTGAACGCCCACTGATGATCAAGCAGACGCAACGCCAATTTGTCGACCCTTGTATCGTCACCCGAGCGCGCTGCAAAAATCGGCGAGGCCGCGATGCCGAACCGCGCTGTTACAACCTCGGGCGCATAACATATGCACGAAAATCGTGCGTCCGGCAGCCGTTGCGACAACAATCTGAGCGCCGCTTCGAGCGTCGCATCGTTACCGAGATTGCCGCCGCCAAAATTGCCCCAGATACCGACGCGGCATGCTCTTTTTCTTGTCGTGGTCGACACCTCGCGATGCGACACAACATCCATCGTCTCGATGCGTCCCGCAGGATCGAGCGCGCGATTGCGCGTTTGAGCCATTGTCATGGCAGTCATCCTCGCAAGTTAACGGCACGTCGCCGTAAGAGTTCCTGTCGCGCCCGCGCCAAGGCCGTCGTCACTGCCGCGCGCACCGCAGCCCAGGCGTGCCAAACTTCACTCTGTGCTGGATGCTTGGTCCATATCAAACCAACCATCCAACCAACGACCGCCAAGCCAATGCAAAGTGCCGTCGCTCCAAATCCGAGTTCAAACACAAAGCCCTTATTCGCAATCACCAGCAGCGGCAGCGCCACTGTCGTGAGCATCACGTAAAAGCTCGGTCTTAGCGCCGCAGCAAGCGCCGCCCACGACACCGCCACGCGCTTTTGCAGATAGTGGATCTGCACTAGCATCTGCAGCGGCATGATCACAAAGAGGCTTGCCGCCGCCGCCGTTAGCCCAAAACTGGCAAAGCCAATAAAGATCACAGTTGATATCGGCAGCGAGACCAGGTTGGACGTGAGCCGATCCCGCACGCCGCCGCTAGCGACCATTGCCGGCCACGCCATCACCACAGGCGCAATAAAGATCGACGCCAAACAAATAATCCGCACGATAGGCACAACCGCCAGCCATTGTGCGCCAAGAATAAGCCGCGTCATCGGATCAGCCAGGATCGCCAACATCGCCACAGCGGGCCAGTAGACACCACTGATCAGCGTCACACAGTGCAAATA
>JABFRJ010000172.1 GCA_013141255.1 Hyphomicrobiaceae bacterium | reverse complement strand
CACTTTGAACGTCGTCGACGTCAATTACGATGTGTTCGTTGAACGCAAGAGCAACGGTACAATCGAGCGATTTGCCGAGAAGCACCCAATGCGCTGTTACTTCGACGTTGAATTGGACGAATTGATGCGCGAGCATGGGTTCAGTCGGCGCTTTGCCGGCCAGTGGTTCACACGCCAATCACCATCGGCAACGAGCTGGAGCGTTTTGTTTGCTTATGAGCTGTCGGAATGAAGACCGCAGGACGAACGATTGCATGGGTCATCAACCGATTTGATACTGTGGGTGGAGGTGAACGGCTCCTCAATGAGGGTGCGCGCTACTATCGTAGTCTCGGTTATCGCGTGCTCATTATTACTTGGCACTTCGATGCCAAGGTCTTATTTTCTGGCGTTTATGAAGACAAAGACATCTTCGTCCTCAAGACCGAGGAAACGCCGCGTGGGGCAGTTCTCAAGCGCGCAACGAGTCGAGCTCGCCCATTGCGCACAATACGACGAATTCTGCAGGAGCATAAAGTGTCTCTTGTTTTCGTTCAGGGCGAGTACGACGTCGCGCTTACGTCACTTGCACTAATGGGCACCGGAATTCCTTATCGCTTCCTAATCTTCGGACAGATCTTTCAATACCCGCACGACAATGGAAAATACGCGATGATTTTCCGCCGTCACCTGCAACGAATCGTCAACTCCTTGCCTGGTTACAAATCAACGATCCCCCTCGCGCCGCCTACCCTTTCGCTACCCAATCGACTAGCGAATGAGCTCATAAGTGTTGTGCGCTATCGGGCCGTTCGCCGTGCCCAGAAGACCTTTGCTTTCAGTCGACAGGTGCAGTGGGAGACAGAATTGCTGTTCGGCGTCTAACCTGAGATCGCTCGGGGGGCCTTTCGTCAGAGCTTGCTAGAAGAAGAACCACAAGTGCGAAGTTCTGTTTGCGAGAAGTTCGGTGTCTCCAAGGGGCAGTACATTCTTTCGCTATCACGGCTTGACGCCAAGAAGCGGATCGATCTTGTGATTGAGAGCTTTCTGGCGGCGAAGCTTGACGACTACACCTTATTGATTGGCGGCCGCGGTCCGGAAAGCGAGCGGCTGCGGGAGATGGTGTCGGCAACAAATGCTCAGTCTCGCATCCGGTTTGCCGGTCTGGTTGATGAAGACGACTTGCTGGCGCTTAAGCGCGATACCGCGCTGTTCATCAGTATGGATATCGGCGACTATGACATTTCGCCACTGGAAGCCATGGCTTTGGGCGTTCCGGCACTTTGCCCGACCGAATTCGATCGCGGCAAAGATCTTGCTGCGTGTCCAGGAATGGTTATTTGTGAACCAAACGTTGAGGCCGTCTCAGCGGCTATGATAAAGATGATTGCCGCGCCTCCTACCTTCGATCGAAGCGAGCTGGCATTTTTGACCTGGGAAAGTTATTTCTCCAATTTACAGAAATGAACAGGACTATGTCCGCTATGCTAAAAAGGTTCGGACTCGATTTTGTGATTTATGCCGCCGCAAAAATCGGCGTCATGCTCTCAACTTTCCTTGTCATCAAAATTCTATCCGCGCATCTCTTACCGACTGAATACGGCGCCTACGGCCTGATCGGGGCCACTATCACGACGACGGTCATTCTGAGCAGTACATTCCTTATGACGTCGATTCTGCGCTATTTGCCCCGAGCGCTTGAAAAGCGCCGCATGAGATCATTCAAATATGTCACGACGCAGATTGGCCAACTCACATTGGGCGTGACTGCTGGCCTGAGCCTGGTAGCGATTTCCCTACTCTATACCACTGGCGCAGTCGTCATTACCCCTTTCCTTGTGTTGGCAATTATTGCTGCCTCGGTCGGTGCAGTAATCTTACAAATCTATCCCTCTTACCTCAATGCGATGCGCGACAGGTCACGCTACAGTTCGGCAGTTACGCTGCAATCGAGCCTTTTTGTTGCCGGTCTTGCATTTGGGTTGGGTGTATTCCCAGATAGGGTAGCAACCATCTTTTGGGTCCTGGCCATTTCACAGTCGGCACTATACTTTGTGGCGCGCCCCAGATTGCGCTTCATTCGAAAGATCATCCCCCAAACCTGGGCAACATTACGAGAGTACCGCCAGTATGGTCTGCCCATAGTCTTGCTGCATGTCAGCATTCAAATGAATTCGACGCTTGACCAGTATATCATACGGCTGTTTGGCGATCTACATTCTGTTGGCCTGTATGCGGCTAATTATACGCTTGGCGAAAAAGCTATTTATGGGCTTTCCAGTATTACAGCTCTTGCGGTTACACCGTATCTCTTCCGACAATGGGAGAGCGGGCAGCAGAGCGAATGCTTCATCACGATCTGGCGTTTTTTCTTTTTGTCATTCGGAGCCGGAGCAGTGATCGTCGGTATTTTTGCAATGTGGAGCGGTCCATTGGCCAGCTATGTGTTGGCACCGCACTATCTCGAAGGGGCGGCAATCTTGCCCTTCGTGACATGCGGTGCGGTCTGTCTTGGTGCCACCGCGATCATGGCAGAGGTTTTCACACTGAAGGAACGCACACTTGAACTTGCCTTGTGCTATTTGAGCGCTGCGGGCGTAAATCTATTAAGCAATCTGCTCTTCGTGCCGAAGCTCGGTTACATGGGCGCGGCATACTCAACATTAGTCACATATATCTATTTGATGATTGTTATACTCTGGCGTGCACACGCGCTCGTTGCGATGTTTAGATACCTTCCGGCAGCTTTTGGGTTCCAGAACTCGTCACCGGGCGAAGATGCAGAACTCTGAACAGTAGGCGACTGCCAACGTAGTTGAACAAAGGACGTACTAACGGCCGTTCTATTAGCCTAGCGAGCGCTACGCTCCTCAACTGACGCCGCACACGGTAACTCAAATGATTCGCCTCTAGCGACTCAGCTATCTCAAAGCCTGCGTTCTGAACCGACCTACGAACCTCGTAAAATCGTTTGTAGAAGGTCATATCATCTAGCACTTGCTCCATATTCTTCACCCATGCATCAGTCTTCAACTGCTCGCGTGAGCGACCAAATCCGAGCTTGTGAGCGGCAACCATATAGCGGTGTCTGAATCGAGACTCCTTCGCAAAACGGTGAGCAAATGGCAACCCAACATGATTTTCGTGCCATAACTCCCAAGTTGGGAAAATCGTTAAAAAATTACCACCGGGCTCGAGCACACGCCTGATCTCACTCAACGGACCTGCGAAGTCATCGATATGTTCAAACACCATATTGGCAACGACCACATCAAAATGATGATCCGGAAATGGAAGTTTCCCATTATCATCAAGCGTCAAGACTCTGTTCATCACTTCTGGAGATGGCTTGGCCAACAATTCATTCCAATCAGGCGCAAACCGGTCGACACCCCAAGCATCGAAACCGGCAGGCAAAGCTTTGGCCAGTATCTGCGCTCCACCGCATCCAAAATCCAAAAGCCGCGGATTGGCGGTGGAACCCGTTAAACGCCTCGCTGTATCCACGACATAGTCGTAATTGACCGACACCGTTAAAACCTTTCAAATGCATGCAAACGATCACAGCTCGCATCGGTTGAATAGCAGGTTTTGTTAGATCATAGAATCCAAAATGGCCAGACTCGACGAAACCTGTCACGCATTCTCCTAAAGCCCACTGAATTGCTTTGGCAGGTCAGCGGCGGTCAGCGCGTTGTCGACCTGACCAGCGTCTCGCTTGATCCCCACAAAATAGAAACCGGCTGCAGCATCACGGCCTCCCGGGCGGCGCGCGAGGATATAGTCAAAATACTTGAGCCAGAAGAACCCAAGCCGTGCGATCGCCGTGAGCACAAACGTACTCATGCGGTTCCAGGCAAAGGCACGAAAAAAATACATGATCGACCACGCCAACGCCGACCCCGGCCCAACCGAAACACCTCTCTCAGCTTCCTCAAATCGACGGAACAGCCACCGGTATCCCAAATCGGTAAAACGCGTGAAATCATAGGCGCGCATATGCACCTGCTGCATAAACGGTGTGTCCGCCGCCACAACACCGCCAGGCTTCAGAACACGGTGGAATTCCGCAATCACCGTTTCTGGATCCAGAACGTGCTCCAGCACAGCCATGGCGATTACACAGTCAAACGCGGCGTCTTCGAAGGGTAACTCGGCACCATCGCAGACCACTGAGACATCGGGTCCCTGGACCACATCCGTTACGACAACCTCGCGATAGCAGCTCCTGAGAAAATCGAGCAATTCTGTTTCGCTCCCCGCCCCGACAATAAGGCAAACGCCGTCCCCAGTCCGACCGAGACGTCGCAACTGCCCCATAACCGGTGCGCGACCAAGGTCCAACGAAATACCAGGAACGAAGCGCCCCACTCGACTAATCAGTCGCTCATTGAACCCAGATGCCGTCGAGGATTTGAGGTCGCGGCCACCAAAGAACGGGTTGTCGGGTGCGATCATAACGGGCACGGCACCATAGGTATCGAAGATTATTTCACAAGATTCACACGAAAGGACATCCTCGTAATGCAGCAAGCGCCCGCGACACCGGCAGCAACGAACACGATTGACGACTGATTCAGGAATCATGAAGTCGCTACCAGCACTACCCGCCATCTACGTAATCTTTACATTCGCTGGACTGCTACGAAGCCGCTCGCGCAGATGTTTGAGCGACGCACGATGCCCACGGCGCAGGTCAGTCAGGTAGTGCCTGGCTGGTTGATAGAGTTGCTCGACCGGATAAACTTCGAATCCCTTCATGAGATCCTGACGGACAAAAAAAGCATTCACGCCGCTCAAATTGCACGAGACGAGTGTATATCCGCTTAAGGCGTCAACTAGGTTCTGAAGCGACG
>JABFRJ010000258.1 GCA_013141255.1 Hyphomicrobiaceae bacterium | reverse complement strand
CACTCATTGGCATCGAAGTCTGGCGTGACGACATCAACGCCAAGGGCGGATTGCTGGGCCGCAAAGTCGAACTCGTCGTCTATGACGACAAATCAAGCGCCGCCGAGACTCCAGCAATTTATTCCAAACTCCTCGACGTTGATAAAGTTGATTTGCTATTCGCGCCCTACGCGACTGTCCCCACCGCACCGCTCATGCCAATGGTCAAACAACGTGGCAAACTGCTGATCGGGAATTTCTCCTTCCAAGTCAATCGCTCCGTCAACCACGATATGTGGTTCAACAATGCCCCATGGGGACCAGCCGACAGTTGGGCGCGCGCATTCTTAGACGTGGGCGCAAAAGCAAGTGCTACGACCGTCGCGATTCTCGCGGCTGATCAGGAGTTTGCTCAAAACGTCGCCAAGGCAGTTAAATCTGTCGCCGCTGAAAAGAACATTAAGGTTGTCTATGAGCAGAACTATCCGCCATCCACTGTCGAATTTTCGTCGATGATGCGCGCCATTCGCGCCGCCAAACCAGACCTCGTTTACGTCGCAAGCTACCCACCTGATACAGTTGGCATTTTGCGCGCCGTCAATGAAATTGGCGTCGGCGATAGCGTAAAGCTGTTCGGCGGCGGCATGGTTGGCGCTCAATTCACCTCGAACATGGAAACGCTGGGCTCACTTCTCAATGGCGTTGTGAACTACAACAGCTGGCTCCCTGAACCCAGTATGCAGTTCCCCGGCGTTAAAGAGTTCTTCGCAAAGTACGGCCCCCGCGCTGCAGCCGCCAAAGCTGATGCATTAGGTTACTACCTCGCACCGTTCGGCTATGCTTCGGGTCAGCTGATCGAGGCCGCAGTCAACGCCACCAAATCGCTCGACGACAAAGTCCTGGCCAAATATCTGCGCGAAAACACCCACAACACCATCGTCGGACCGATACAGTTCTCAGCCGACGGTGAACGCAAAGAAACTGCAACAGTCCTCGCCCAGTTCCGTGGCGTCGTTGATAAAAACCTGGAGCAGTTCCGCCTCCCCGGCAAACAAGTCATCCTCTTCCCCGACAAACTGAAGACCGGTGATGTCATCACACCGTTCGAAAAAGCGCGGAAGTGATTGACTGCTGAGATGCCGTTGGTCTCACCAATTCAATTGATGGGTGAGACCAACCGCTGGGGGGCTCAACGTGTTTTCATTTGAACTTTTGCTCGACGCTGTCGTGCTCGGGCTACTTCTTGGTTGCTTTTATGCCGCTGTCAGTATCGGCCTGTCAGTGTCCTTTGGCCTCCTCGACGTGCCCCACGTAGCTCATCCGGCATTCCTCGTGCTTGCTTCATATGGCACTTACTTTCTGAGCGAGTACGGCATCGATCCAATCATCGCCGGCCTTCTTTTAACCCCCGTGTTCTTCGTGCTCGGACTCGGCATGTATCGCCTATATTATGAGACCTTCGAAAAGCGCGGCAGCGATGCTGGGGTGCGCGGGATCGCCTTCTTCTTTGGCATCGCCTTCATCATCGAAGTCGCGATAATTTTACTCTTCGGCGTTGATCAGCGCTCCGTCCAAGCGCCCTACATCGGCAAGAGCATCGACATTCTGTCGCTCCGTATCCCATTGCGCCTTGTCGTCGCTTTTATCGTTGCACTACTTCTAACTCTGATCCTAACACTCTACCTGTCGCGCACGTTTACCGGCCGCACCATTCGCGCCGTCGCCCAAGATGCCGACGCCCTCCGGTTGATGGGTGCAAACCCAATTGCTACAAAACAATGGGCCTTCGGCATCGCCACCGGCGTCCTCGGCATTGCCGGCGCGCTTCTCATTATCGTTCAGCCCGTGGAGCCCACGCTGGATCGTGCCTACATTGGACGCACATTCTGCGTTGTCGTCATGGCTGGCCTCGGTAGCATGAGTGGCACTTTGCTCGCAGGTCTCATACTAGGCGTCGCAGAATCAATTGTGTTGACCCTCTACGGTGCGTCCTGGGCCCCCGCTATCTCATTCGCGATGCTACTGGCAGTCCTTGCCGTGCGTCCGCAAGGCTTGTTCGGGAGATGAGCATGCGGGGAAATGGTTTCTGGTTAGCTGCCGCTGCATTTATCTCAGCCGCTTACGGCCTAACGGTTTTTGCCACCAACGACTATGTGTTCTTCGCCGGCTACATCATTCTGCAATTCATGGTTTTAGCCACCGCCTGGAACATTCTCGGCGGCTACGCGGGCTATGTGAACTTCGGCACCAACGCCTTTTTCGGGCTTGGCGTCTACACTGCGGTATTCATGGCCAAAGCCTTCGGTGCACCACTCTTACTCCAAATCCTGGTCGCCGGATTGGTGGGCGCGGTCCTTGGTTTCGCCGTCGGCCTCCTCACGCTCCGCATGCATGGCATCTTCTTCTCCATCGCCACCATCGCCATGAGCATCATCATTGAGACTTTCATTATCAATTGGAAATTTGTCGGCGGGGCCTCAGGCGTGCAATTACTGCGGCCACCTCCCACCGCACCGTTCGACAGCTACATCCGCATGCTATTTGTAATCGCGGCTGTGATGGTCGTGCTCGCAGTCGCAGTCGCACGTTACGTCCAAAACAGCTGGATCGGTCGCGGCCTCCGCGCCGTCCGCGACGATGAAATCGCAGCCGAATGCACAGGCGTTCCAACATTGCAATTGAAGCTACTGGCTTGCAGCATTTCAGGATTTTTCCTCTGCGCCATGGGCGCGCCCGCCGCCATGTACCTGCAGTACGCCGACCCCGCCTCAGCCTTCAATCTCAACTACTCCGTTTCGGCCCTTGCCATGTCGCTCATCGGCGGCACGGCTCACTGGATCGGACCACTCTTAGGCGCACTGCTTCTAGCCAGTACCCAGCAACTCCTGACGGTCACCATCTCGTCTGAAGTCAACGTTCTGGTGCTAGGCCTCATGCTTGTCCTGTTCGTCGTCGGCGCGCCTGACGGCTTGATCGGCCTTTATCGTCGCTTCTTTAAACCAAAATCAAGTGATCCAAGTGGCGGGAGCTCCGCACCATGAGCCATCCCGTCCTACACGTGGACCAAGTTACCAAACGGTTTGGCGGTTTTACAGCCGTCGACAACGTCAGTTTAACATTGCGCCCCGGCGAACGTTTCGGCCTGATCGGCCCCAACGGTTCGGGCAAAACAACACTGATCAACTGCATATCCGGCGCACTTCGTAGCACTGAAGGCCGCGTCACCTTTGACGGCCACGACGTTTCGACCTTGCCAGCTTACAAACGCACACGCCGCGGCATCGCGCGCAGCTTTCAAATCCCGCGCCCCTTCAAATCCATGACGGTGCTCGAAAACCTACTCGTCGCCATCGACTTTGCCGCAGTCGGTCATGGCTTAAATGCACGCCAACAGGAATCCGAGGTAACAGCAATTCTCGACAAGATGGGGCTCGGTTCCAAAACGCACGTCCTATCGAGCCAACTATCACAAGTCGAACTGCGCAAGATGGAATTGGCCCGCGCCGTCGCATCGCGCCCAAAGCTCCTGATTTCAGATGAAGCAATGGCGGGTCTATCAAGCTCCGAAATCGACGAAGTCCTTGACCTGCTCATTGCCTTAAACAAAGACGGCATCACGATCATCATGATCGAGCACATTATGCACGCCGTGATGCGCTTCTCCGACCGAGTGCTTTGCATGGAAGCGGGTCGCGTCATCGCAGAAGGTGCGCCGAAAGACGTTATGGCTAACCCTCGCGTACAGGAGGCCTATCTTGGCGTTTAAGTTGACCATTTCTGGTGCAAGCGCGAGTTATGGCGCCGTTCGCGCCCTCGAAAACGTTACTCTCAATGTGCAACAAGGCGAAACCGTCGTATTGCTCGGCACCAACGGCAACGGCAAGAGCACACTAATGAAATGCCTTATGGGGCTCGTGCGACCCACCGCCGGAACAATCACACTCGAAGCCGATGGAGTTACACATGACCTAACAAAAATCGCTACTGAAGACATTGTCGCCCTCGGCGTCGCATTGGTTCCCGAAGGCCGCCGTCTCTTCTCAAAATTGACGGTCGAAGAAAACCTCATGCTCGGCGCTTACCGCAAAGAGGCGCGGCCAGCCATCGCCCGCAACCTGGCGTTTGCCTACGAAGCCTTTCCCATCCTCGCTGAGCGCCGCACCCAACTCGCGGGCACCATGTCCGGCGGACAACAACAAATGCTGGCCATCGGCCGCGCCATGATGTCGTCCCCCCGCCTGCTGCTCGTCGACGAACCATCCGTCGGTTTATCGCCGCTGCTCGTATCACAAACGATCACAAAAATCGGCGAGCTTCGTCAAAAATTCGGTCTCACGGTCCTGATGGCTGAACAAAATTTCCAGCAAGCCGTCCGCATCGCTGATCGCGGTTATATCATCGTCCACGGTTCCATCGCCTACGAAGGCAAGAGCGTCGAAGACCTGAAAACAAATCCGCTCGTCAAGCAGCTTTATCTCGGCGCCGTCGCTTAGCGAACCAGCCTAAAGAAAAGCCAACGACCCGGAGTCCCTCATCAACACTTCAGGTGATCGATAATGCGCAATTCTCCTGCGCTCCTCGGTTGAACCTTGATCCGGAAGCAAGCACGCTCCAAGATCACGCGACCGAGTTACCATATCTTGGCCAAACGCAAGCCGAGCGGTTGCAAATCGTGCCAGCGCTGAGTGAAGATCCGTTACCTCACACAAAGCATCAGCTAGCGCAATACCATCAAGCGCCGCTTTTGTTACGCCTGCCCCTACATGCGGGCGCGCAACAAATGCTGCATCACCAATCAATACGACACGATCAAACACCATCCGCGATGCCGTGAGATCATAGATCGGCTGTAGCAACGGCAACGTCGACAACCGCATCGCCTCAGAAAATGCCGGTGGCAACAGTCGCTCTGCATCTGACCGCATCTCAGCCACGACCTCCCGCGCAATCAAGGTCGGCGCGATACCCCACTCGTGCAACCGCCCTGCATTATCGGTGAGCATACGAGGAAGCGCGTGCAACACTTCAGCCGGCCGATACCAAACAATATTGCAACGACGCTGTCCCGCCTCAAGTTCTAGTCCCGTACCCGCCACAGGATACCCGAGGATTTGCTCCCCTGGTGGCAAATAAAACGTAAAGTAATCCATTAATGCTGCATGAGACTTCGCTGAAAAATTGGCCTCATCAATCAAGCCGCGCCATGCCACATATCCCGCATAGGCAGGCACCGCTGTTGGTAAAAGTTGAGCACGCACCGATGAACGAATCCCGTCAGCGCCAATAAGAAGATCTGCGGCTATACTGGTGCCATCCTCGAAATACGCCGCAACCTCATCACGCCCCTGTTCAACTCGCATCAACGCCTTGCCCAGATGGTACCGATCGTTTGGAACGCGTACGCGCAACATCTGAAAGATCACATCCCACGACGTATTCACCTGCGGAAAAGCAAGCTCAGCAATCAGTTTTCCTTCCCGATCATATGTGCGACGTCCTGGAATTCTGATACCTTGCTGCTCACTCCCCTGAACTCCCGCTTCCCTCAATGCGGCGTGCAATTGGTCGTGCGTTACAATTCCAGCGCCACGACCCGAGAGCGCAGAAGCATTGCGCTCATAAACATGCACATCGAAACCTCGACGCAGTAACATCGTGGCAGCAAACAGCCCACCCAGAGATCCACCGATGATTGCAATTCGGTCTGATTTCGGAAATGCCGCCACTCTTTAATCCTCACTCACGCCGCATCTTTACAACAACCTTGATTGCATCTTCGACGCGGTCCCGCGCATAGCGCAAAGCTTCTGGCAAATCTTCCAGCACAAATGTGTGCGTATGGATAAGCGTGGCATCGAATCGTTTTTCCCGCATAAACGCTTCCGCGCGATGCGTCGCACTCCGCCCTTCACCGCGAATACCGTAAAGATAAATATTGTTCCGAACGATATGACCCACATCGATCAGATCGAGTTCGTGTGGAAATGCAGCCAAACAGATCTTACCACCACGATTACACATCAGCGCCGCTGCATTGATCGCGCCGGGCGCACCAGAACATTCAATAACGTAGTCAACTCCCTTACCGCCATTGAGACGTCGCACAGTTTCGACCCCATTTTCGCGCATCACGTTGACGATAAAATCCGCGCCGAGCTTTTTGCCCGTCTCGAGCCGCGCATCCCGCGTGCCAGTCAGAAAAACCGGAGATGCACCAAGTGCCTTTGCAACCGCCGCCCCCAGCAGCCCAATTGGTCCCGGCCCAATAACCGCAACGCTTTCCCCCGCCACCAACCCGCCAAGCTCCGTCAGTCCATACATCGACGTACCCGCGGTAACAACGAGTGTTGCCTCCTCATCGGTCATGGTGTCTGCGATCTTGATCAACGTGTTGATGTTATTGATCGCATACTCGGCAAACCCACCATCAGTCGTAAAGCCATTGGCGCGATGGCCCTTATTCATGTCACCGTAATTCAGCCCATAGTTGAGGCACGAGGTATACATGCCCATCCGGCACCGCTTGCACTGCCCGCAACCCGCATGAATTTCGACCGTTACTCGGTCACCAATCGCAAATTCATCAACGCCAGGCCCCAACGCCGCCACGGTTCCCATGTACTCATGACCCGGTGTCCAATTCTTATTAAACGGCAACCCACCCCGGACCAATGCAGGCGGTCCACTCTTGATCACATCGAGATCCGTGGCACAAATGGCAACCGCATCGATCCGCACCAGCACCTCGGCTCTCCCAGGCACCGGCACGGCCTTCTCTGTCCAGATCAGTTGCCCTGGATCGCCAAGTATCCAAGCCCGCATTTTCTCAGGAACAACAAAATTCGCTCGATCAAGATTAACGCCAGTTGATGCATACATCGCGCGCCTCCTAAGCTGAAGCCTTCTGCCTTACCGCATCTGGCACAGGCAGCGGCGCATTCGCACTTTGCATATACTCAACCGTCGTAAACAACAAATCGGTCGCCCCAATATTCTCAACCGAGTGCACCAAACGCTCCCCGACGCCATAACTATTGTGCATCGTATCGCCCGGATAATGGACAGTTTCTGTAATTGAACCATCCTCGTAGTAGCCGCGCGCCCTCCCGTGCGTGTGGCATGTCCAGAAATAATCGAGCACGTGGCAGTGGAACGAGCAGCGTTGTCCGGCAGGTACAAGCAAATGCCAGACTCGAATCCTTTCGGTCTCCGATACCAACATTGACCCAACAATGGGGCTATCGCGATTGGCCTCCATCTCGGCTCGCATTCCATCTGGCCATTTATCAAACGAGCCCACCGGCGCAATCAAATCATAAGCTGCCACGTCAACCTCCACAGGATAAGTGATCGACCTAACTCCACCAAGGTTAAGCGTAGCCGAATGGGCGACGAAATTAAAATGCCGCGTCAGACAAGTTTCACATAGTCGCGTCTGCGATCAGCGACGGGAGGCGCCAAAGCTACAAATGCTACACCGCGCGATGAACGCACATATCAAAATGAAGCAACTCTCAAGCCTCACCACCGCATCATAAAAACCGATGCACAAACCGTCATCATGTAATTTCCGCAAAATCGTCCAACCTGTTACCAAGAAAGGAACAGTCCCGAGCGTTAAAGGACGCATGATGAATCTTGGCTTTTTCACCATGCCAATCCACCCAATCGACAAAGATTGGCGGCAATGCCTCCGCGAAGACCGCGAAGCGTTCATTTTGGCCGACGAGCTCGGGTTTACAGAAGGTTACGTCGGCGAACACGTCACAGACCGTGCTGAAAACATTACTTCATGCACAATCTTCATCGCGACGCTCGTCGATGTCACCAAACGCATAAAACTGGGAACGGGCACAATAAATCTTCCCAATGCACACCCCGCTCAAATCGCTGCTAACTTGGCGATGCTCGATCATCTGCTCAACGGCCGCTTTATTTTTGGCATAAGCCCTGGCGGTCTGTTGTCCGACGCCGAGATCTTCGGAAACTTAGATGCAAGTCGCGCTGAAATGTTTTTAGAAGGTATCAATCAAGTTCTGGCTCTTTGGACCAATGAGCCGCCGTATAACCTGAAAGGCAAATACTGGACAATCTCGACCGAACGCACACTTCTGCCCGGTATCGGGCAAGGCTACGTCCCTAAACCATTGCAACGCCCGCATCCCCCAATCGTCGTGGCAGCCGTTGCCCCCCATTCCAAAGGCATCACCGAAGCAGCAGCACGCGGCTGGGATCCAATTACAGCAAACTTCTTGATGCCAATTTGGGCCAAGAGCCACTGGCCAAAATACGTTGAAGGCTGCGCTAAAGCTGGCCGCTCCGCCGACCCAGCCAATTGGCGGGTGGCCAAAAGCATTTTCGTCGCCGATGATGACGCAACCGCGCGCGCCTACGCGACCTCTCCGCAAAGCCCTTATCGTCAATACTACGCGTCGCTCGCCACCAAATTGATCAAGAATGGCCGCAGCGAGCTCTTCAAGACATCGCGCGACATGCCGGACAGCGACGTCACAATTGATTTCATCTGCGATAAGCTTGTGATTTGGGGCTCACCCAACAAAGTCGCGGATGAAATACTGGCCTTCCGTGAACAAGTCGGTGATTTTGGCACCCTACTATATGCCGGCCATGATTGGGCAGATCGCGATCTCGCTCGTCGCTCGATGATTCTTGCCGCCGAAAAAGTCTTGCCAGCAGTCAACACGACAATCGCAGCAAAGAACCAAGTTTTTGAGGGAAACACACGAAGTTGACAACAGGGTGCGCCCAATTCATCGACTCATGTGGCATTAAACTGTGCGCTTCAACCCGGCCATGATTTCAAACACAGCGCAAACCCCCGCAACATCTTGCGCCTCCCGCCCCATTGCAAGCGCTGCATCGTAAAGCGCACTTGTGGCATTGAACAACGGCGTCGGGCACTCAAGTTCAGAAGCGAATGCACCAATCACCGCCATGTCTTTCTTCCAGTTCCGCGCCCGCATAGTCGGCGGCATATAGTCATTCCGCGCCATCATTGGCGCTCTCAATTCAAACACGCGTGAATTGCCAGCTCCAGACGCAACCACGTCAACGATCTGATGTGGGTCAAGCCCAGCTTTCATGCCAAGCACCATGGCTTCGCCCGTTGCGACATTGTGGATAGCCACCAGAAGGTTGGCAACAAACTTCATCTTGCTGCCATTGCCATAAGCGCCGAGGAACTTCACCTGTCGCCCAAAACCCAAAAATACTGGCTCCAGGCGTTGAATGGCCGATGCATCCCCACTGGCAAAAATTACTAGATCCTTGGTCACCGCTTGAGCACCCGTACCCGACAATGGACAATCAAGCACTGTGTGTCCGGCATCAGAAAGACAACTGTGAATTGCCATCTTATCAACCAGCGCCAACGTCGACGTCTCAACAATGGTACACGAGCGGCTATCTATGCCGGCAAGAATTTGTGCGGTCGCAATCGCAGCCTTGGCACTCGGCAGGCTCAATATTATGTTATCAGTTCGCTCAGCTACTGCCGCAACAGTTGCTGCAATCCTGACGCCCGCAGCTCGCGCCGACGCCACCGCAACCTCGTCAATGTCGAAACCGATCACATCAAAGTCTGCGCGCTTCAAGCTGCGCGCCATCGCGCCGCCCATTATGCCGAGTCCAATTATCCCAACCGTTCCACTCACGGGTCACCCTACCAAGTAAAGATGCTTACTACCGAACCAATACGATCACGTACTCCAAGTCGATAATCCCGTCGGCTGATGATAGGCGCTATCGGCGAAAATGAGTGGCTCGCCTTCATTAACTGAAGCGCTCAAAACGCGACCTATCAGTATGGCATGATCACCACCATCCACAACGGAATGCGATCGACATTCAAATTGCGCGATGGCACCAACCACCAGTGGGCAGCCCCCCAGCCCCGCGCGAAACGCAACACCTTCAAATTTGTCGGCATGCGGTGTCGCAAATTGGCGGCTAAGATGCACCTGCGCCGCCCCAAGTACGCTAACGGCGAAAGAGTCGGCCTTTGCGAACGTTTCAAATGATGCCGCGCGCCGCGCAAGACTCCAAAGCACCAAAGGCGGATCGAGTGACACACTCGAAAACGAGTTTGACGTCACGCCTTCGAGTTTTCCGCCAGCGCCGCAGGTCGTAATCACCGCAACTCCGGTCGCAAACCGCCCTAAGGCACGTCGCAAATGTATCTCATCGAACAACGAAACCCAGCCTTTGAATAGCAGCCCAGCAACCAGTTCAACCACCCGACCGCGCCATGAAGCAAGATCCGACCGTCGGAGGTAATCCTTTCTATAGGGGGTGACGCCAATCAACAATAATAATAAGATACCATAACTTCGATCAATTAAACCGATGGGCACTCACGTGGCCGGTAGCCTCAAAGATATCCGCCTCTTCGTTGCCGCCTACGAAGAGCGGTCATTCACAACAGCGGCCCAACGCGAACATTCAACTCAATCGGGCGTGTCTCAGCACATCCGAAAATTAGAACTGGCACTCGGCGTTCAACTGTTCAGCCGCGACAAAGGACAGATCACACCCACCCCCGCCGGTGAAAGTTACTATCAGCGATGCCTCGATGTGTTGCGCACTCACGAAATCGCGACAAAGGCAGCCAAGAGTTACGCCAAGGGCACAAGCGGAAATATCGTTGTTGGCCTCATGCCGACCATGACACGTTGCATGCTTGCCCCTGTGCTCAACAAATTCGCCACCGACAATCCGAACACCAACATCCGCATCATCGAAGCCTACAGCGCGCCACTCACTCAGCAAGTACGCGCAGGCGAACTCGACTTCGCCATTGTCCCCGCCTTCCAAGGCGCTCCCGGACTTAAAGGCCGACTGTTCCTGCGCACGCCGGAAGTTCTCGTCGGCGGTAAAAATGCACCCTGGACGCATCAATCACTTACGCAATTATCCAAACTCGGCCCACTAAAGCTTGTGCTGCCCAGCACAATCAACACCCGCCGCCAGCTCATCGAGACCTACTGCAGCTCCAACGGTATCGAAATCACGCGTATGATTGAAATGGACGCGATGTTAGGCACACTCGACTTCGTTGCGCGCACAGATTGGATGACCATACTCCCCGGCATCATGATGGCCATCGACGACCCCGGCAACCAGTTCAAGGTCAGTCCTCTTTCTGATCCGGGTATGATGCTTGACCTAGTCTTAATCGAACCATCGCGACGACCGATGTCACCAGCGGCGAAACTATTTCTAGCGATGCTTCAGCTCGAGGCAGACCGCCTCAACGCCCGTTGGATGCCACCTAACATCATCATAACCACCACTGCAAAACAGCGCGTCCGACATCACACAACTTAAAATTCATCCCTCGATACAACACAGCCGTTGAGCTCTCACAAACGCCAGGAGTTGCCGCCAATGACCAATCCCGCTGTACCACACGGCGCCTCGACGCCTCGTGACCGAGTACCATATTCAGCCATCGTCGATCGCCCAAAACTCAAACTCCCCAATGATGGCCGCATCATCATTTGGACCATCGTCAACCTAGAAGTTTGGGATATTTCAAAGCCCATGGCGCGGCAGGTTCTATCTCCACCACAAGGCGTACCATTGCTGCCCGACGTCCCAAACTGGAGTTGGCACGAGTACGGTATGCGCGTCGGCGTCTGGCGCTTCTTTGAGCTATTCAAGCGCTTGAATATCCGCCCGACACTTTCCCTAAATGCCCGCGTGATTGAAGATTATCCACGCGTCAGTCAGGAAGCGCGCGACGCAGGTTGGGAATTCATGGGCCACTCCTACGAGCAAGGCCCAATCCATAAGATCGAAGACCAACCGGCAATGATCAAGCGCTCGCTCGACATCATCGAAAATTTCACTGGCACCAAACCTTTAGGTTGGCTCGGCCCCGGCCTCACCCAAACGTACGACACCCCTGAAAATCTTGTCACCGCCGGAATTAAATATATCGGAGATTGGGTCTACGACGACGAACCGACCGTCATCTCAACCGCTAACGGACCACTGGTCACACTGCCGTACACCGTCGAACTCAACGACATCCCAATGATGATCCTTCAGCACCATGAATCCGGTCACTGGCTCGAACGGTGCACCGACTATTTTGACCGTCTCTACATGGAAGGCAAAGACCGCCCCCGTGTCATGGCCATCGCCATCCATCCCTACATTACTGGACAGCCCCACCGCATAAAATATCTCGAAGCCGTCTACGACTACATTAATCGCCATGAGGGCGTCGTGCACTGGAACGGAGTCGAAATTCTCAACTGGTATGAAACCGAACGCAGCCATGCCAACGGCTAACCACACCACACTCTGTGTAAAAAACTTAAGAGCGAGTCCAATACAGAATGACCGTCAGCAGCACGGCCCCATCCGTTTGGAGGCGGTAGATCAACATCAAGTTACTGAGCGACGATCTCAGCCTTGGCAAGCACAGCTTGCAAAAGCACATTCGCGCCATTCGTCACCCACTGCGGCTTGCAATCCTCCGCTTCATTGTGGCTGATCCCACCAACACACGGCACAAAGATCATCGCCGCCGGACACACACGCGCCAGATAGACCGCATCGTGCCCCGCTCCCGAAACAATGTCACGATGTGACAAACCATGCGTCGACGCCGCCTTGCGTATGATGTCCAACAATTCCGTATCAAAAGGTTGCGCCGGAAAAATATTGGTCTGTTTGATTGCGATCTCTAGACCGAGCTCCCGCGACACATCACTCGCTAAATTGGCAAGCGCACGCGCCATAACCTCCAACTTCAACTCATCAGGATGCCGCACTTCGGCGGTCAAAAACGCGCGCCCAGGAATAACATTCCGCGACGCAGGTGAAACTGTAATCACCCCACACGTCGCCCGACCATCCGGCATCATCATGCGACCAATGCGATTGACGCCATCAATCAGCCGCGCAGCCCCAAGTAGCGCATCTCGGCGCCGCTCCATTGGCGTCGAGCCCGCATGACTATCCTGCCCTACGATATCGATTTCATACCACCGCTGCCCCTGTGCCGCGACAACGATGCCAATGTCAGTCCCCTCCTCTTCAAGGATCGGGCCTTGCTCAATATGCAGTTCAAAAAACGCATGCACGGGTCGTCCACCAACTGGCAACGCGCCAGCGTAACCGATACGATCGAGCTCGTCGCCAAACGACTTCCCCTCAAAATCCTTGAGTGCACGCGTATATGCGAGCGAAAACGCTCCAGCAAATACACCCGACGCCGTCATAGCCGGAGAGAATCTCGCCCCCTCCTCGTTCGTCCACATCGCAATTTCAATGGGATGTCGGGTCTTAATCCTTAGATCATTAAGCGAGCACACCACCTCAAGCGCCGCAAGCGTCCCAAGGACGCCGTCAAACTTTCCGCCCGTCGGTTGCGTATCCAAATGACTGCCAAACATCACGGGTGGAAGCGATGCATCCGCGCCTTCCCGCCGTGCAAAAATATTTCCGATCTGATCGACCGCAACTGAACAACCCGCGTCTTTACACCAGCGAACAAATAGATCCCGCCCCTGCTTATCCAGGTCCGTCAGCGCTTGCCTATTGCATCCACCTTTTGCAGTCGCACCAATCTTGGCCATCTCCATCAAAGCGTCCCACAACCGCGAGCCATTGATTGCTAGATTATGACTTTGAGACATACCATTGGCCTTTCAC
This sequence comes from Hyphomicrobiaceae bacterium, assembly GCA_013141255.1. Classification (GTDB taxonomy): domain Bacteria; phylum Pseudomonadota; class Alphaproteobacteria; order Rhizobiales; family Hyphomicrobiaceae; genus JABFRJ01. The sequence continues at coordinate 10,053 of JABFRJ010000258.1, read as the reverse complement.
ACGCCGTGGAGCACTAACAAAACACACCCAATCGCGATCAAAATCTATAGCCCAAAACTCAAGTCTGAAATGTTGTGTCGGCCCACCACCGGCCCGATCAATCATAACAACGGCCAAGCCTTGCCCGGCGAAGCGATTCCCCCAAAACACACGGCAAGTGCCACAAAACGTCATCTAAACAACAGCATACTGAGCCCGGGCTTGCCCACACCGACCCAAAGTGCTACCGCCCGATCGACCGCATCCCCCACGCACGCGTTTGCGTCTGGATCGAAAGCTCCAAGCTCGGTCAACGACATGGCCGCCCAGACCAAATTACCGTGCCGAAAGAAACGTACATGACCGCCTCGGACGCACTAAACCAAACAGTAACGCCCTCAAACACCAGCAATAGTCTCGCCGGTCGTGGGCAAGATGAAGTGTCGCGTAGGCGCACCTTCGCCATCATCTCGCACCCTGACGCCGGTAAAACAACACTGACGGAAAAATTACTTTTGTTCGGCGGCGCCATCCAAGCCGCAGGCCACGTCAAAGCCAAAGCCGACAAACGCTCAACCCGCTCCGACTGGATGGCCATCGAGCGCGCACGCGGCATCTCCGTCGCCACGTCAGTCATGACTTTCGAATATGGCGGCGCAATCTTTAACCTACTCGATACACCAGGCCACGAAGACTTCTCCGACCATACCTACCGCACCCTCACCGCCGTCGATGCCGCCATCATGGTGATCGACGCCGCACGTGGCATCGAAGCCCGAACACGTAAACTTTTTGAAATTTGCCGCCTCCGCGACATCCCAATTATCACTTTTATCAACAAGATGGATCGAGAGAGTCGCGAACCGTTGGAACTGTTGGACGAAATCGAAAAAACACTCGCGCTCGACACCGCCCCCATGGTCTGGCCCATAGGACGCGGCCGCGCCTTCCGCGGCACTTACGACATCGCTGCTCGCCGCTTCCGCCAGATCGACCACGACGCCAATGGCACGCAATTGACTGGCCCAAGCGACCCTATCATTTCGGAACTTTTGGAGCCCGATGAAGCCCAAGCTTGGCGGGATGAACTCGAACTCGTCGAAATGGGCGGCGGTCAATTCGATATTGAGCAGTTCCGCCACGGCACCCAAACACCAGTCTACTTCGGCAGCGCCCTGCGCAACTTCGGAGTGAGAGACCTACTCGATGCGCTGATCACACACGCTCCCGCTCCAAGCACTCGAATTGCCAATACCCGCACCGTCGACTCCCATGAAAAAGCCATGACCGGCTTGATTTTCAAAATTCAAGCTAACATGGACCCGAACCATCGCGATCGCATCGCCTTCATGCGCGTATGCTCGGGAAAACTGACACGCGGCATGAAAGTAAAAATTGTTCGCTCAGGCAAAACCGTCGTTTTGCAGGCCCCACAGTTCTTCTTCGCCCAAGACCGCTCCCTCGCCGAAGAAGCCTACGCCGGTGACATCGTCGGCATTCCAAATAAAGGTATTCTGCGCATCGGCGACACCATTAGCGAGGGCGAAAACTTGACCTTCGTTGGCATCCCGAGCTTCGCGCCCGAAATCGTGCGCCGCGTCCGCTTAGACGACGCCATCCGCTCAAAAAAGCTCTGGGACGCGCTGAAAGAAATGTCCGAGGAAGGGGTCGTTCAAATCTTCACCCCGCTCGACGGCGCCACGCAATTGGTCGGCGTGGTGGGAGCCTTGCAGCTTGATGTGCTGGGCGACCGTCTTTCGAATGAATATGGCCTACCAATCGGCTTCGAGACAGCATCGGCCGAGAAAGTGCGCTGGATCGCGGCTGACACTAAGGACGACCTCGACCAATTCGTTGCCCGCAATCGTTCGTCCGTCGCGCTTGATCAGGACGGCGACCACGTCTTCCTCGCAGGCTCCGACTTCGATCTCAAATGGACGGCTGAAAAGAACCCAAAAATCCGTTTCATCGACATCAAAACGTCGACGGCAACCTAAGCAAGGCCGAGCTTAAGTCGTCGACGTAGCATCAACCTGGATGCGGCAGCCCAGCAGGCTCCGCGCCCACCTTGATCTGCAGTTTTCCAAAATTCTCGCCGCGCAAAAGACCGATAAACGCGCGCGGCGCGTTCTCAAGCCCCACGACGATGTCCTCGCGAAACTTGAGCCGCCCGCTCCGCACCATGTCTCCCATCAACACCCGCGCAGGCTCATACTTCGGCGCAAAGTCAGAGACGATAAACCCGCGCATGGTCACGCGACGCCCAACAAAGAAACCAGGCAAACGCGGTGCCATCTCGGGCGCGTCGGCATTATATTGCGAAATAGCTCCACACAACGCAATCCGCGCCCATGTATTGAGCTGCAGCGTGACAGCATCCGAGACGAACCCGCCAACATTGTCGAAATAAACATCGATGCCGCGCGGGCAAGCCTCACGCAACAAAACGCCAAAGTCACCGCCCGCCTTGTAATCAACGCACGCATCAAAACCCAGCTCGTTGAGCACATAGGCACATTTCGCGGGCCCGCCTGCAATCCCAACAACCCGACAACCGCTCATCTTCGCCAACTGCCCGACAACTTGCCCAACGGCACCTGACGCTGCCGAAACAACAACCGTCTCACCCGCCCTTGGTTGCCCAATCTCATAGAGGCCAAAATAGGCAGTCATACCCGGCATGCCCAGAATACCATTCGCCGTCGACACGGGCGCAATGGCCGGATCGATACGTCGCGCTGTGGCTCCGTTACTGACCGCATACTCCTGCCAACTCAATCTATCCTCAACAATATCGCCAACCTTGAACATTGCATGACGCGACCCAACAACCTCACCAACAACGCCACCACCCATCACTTCGCCAATACCAATGGGAGCCGCATATGAAACTGCATCGCGCATTCGACCGCGCATGTACGGGTCAAGCGACAGATAGAGCACACGCACCAAGATCTCGCCGTGCTGCGGCTCCGGCGTTACGACTTGCTCCAATCGGAAATCCGCCTCAACCGGCTCGCCTACAGGACGCTTCGCAAGCACAACCCGTCGGTAAGTTTTCGGTATCATCGCAAAGCCCCAAGATGAAAGCGTTAAAGATGTCAGCAACTAAACGCGTCCAACAATTTAGTTTGCAGCGAGGCAATGCAATACCCCGTCGCGCAGTGACGCACGATGGCATTGGACATCATTCCGCCTCCCGAAGCAACTTCTGCAAATCGAGCGGTCGCGTATCCATGGCCAGCGTACCATCGCTGTTACGAGGCCAGTCTTTCTCCTCACGATCCCAGTAAAGTTCAATCCCATTACCGTCCGGGTCACTGAGGTACAACGCATGACTAACGCCATGATCGCTCGCTCCCTCGAGGGCAACACCAGCATCAACCAGCCGCCTCAGCGCATCGGCAAGTGCTGCACGTGTCGGATACAAAATCGCCATGTGAAAGAGACCCGTCGTACCACGTGGCGGCGGCAAACCGCCTTTGCTATCCCACGTATTCAATCCAATATGATGATGATAGCCGCCAGCTGCAACAAACGCAGCCTGATTGCCATACCGTTGCTTCAACTCAAAACCAAGCACGTTACAGTAGAACGAAAGCGCACGGTCAAGATCAGCCACCTTAAGATGAACGTGACCGATACGTGTGCCCGGATCAATCGGCCGCGGCGTTAGCTGCGGTTCAATTTGTGGCAAAGGGGATGACTGAGACATTTTATCTCCAACAGGCTGCAAACGTCGATTTTTAAGGTTCTAAAAAATTACTCAATGCGCGTGTGCACGTTTGTTCGCAGTGCTTAGCGGCAGGCGCAGCGCATACGCGCCATTACCCAACAGCGCTTGCACCACGAGCATCAGCGTCCAAAAAGCGGGGAACTCCCAACCGCCACCCTTTGCCGAAAACAGCCAGCCATTGCCGACATGCTGCATCGTGGCCCCGATCAGGATCGGCACCAGCAGCAACGCAATCGAACGCGTCCACAGCCCCAGGATAAGCGCGATCCCTCCGCCAATTTCACCAAGGATCACCAGATACGCGAGGAATCCCGGGTATCCGATACTTTGAAAAAAGCCAACGGTGCCAGGTATGCCAAATGTAAAAACTTTGAGCAGCAATCCGTGAGCCAGCAGTAAGAGCCCCAAGCTGACACGGAGCAGAGTAGCGGCATAGGGGGCGGTACGGTGATCGATCATGAAACTCTCCAAAGAATTGACGTGCCTCTAACTGCCGCCAATTTGAAAGTTTGATAATGCATAAAAATAGCATAATATATCACACCCCTAGTGTGAGATAAAAACGATGCTCGATCGCGTCACCGGAATGCAAATCTTCGCTCGTGTTGCAGCACTTGGCAGCTTATCCGCAGCAGCCCGAGCGTTGAACATGTCGCAAACGATGGCGACTAAGCACATCACCGCCATGGAAACACGCCTTGGCACAAAGTTACTCCACCGCAGCACGCGACGCATGAGCCTCACAGAACCCGGAAAGAACTATCTCGATGCCGTCGAACGCATCCTCAACGACCTCGACGACGCGGAGTCGCAAGCAGCCAGCGACGCCACCGAAGTGCGTGGGACATTACGCTTGAATGCCCCGGTATCCTTCGGCATCCGCGAACTAGCGCCACTCATCCCAGAACTCATACGACGCCATCCCGAGCTGACCATCGATTTAGGCCTCAACGATCGTCAGGTCGACCTCGTAGAAGAAGGCTGGGATCTCGCCATCCGCATTGGCACACTCAAAGACGCGACCACAATTGCGCGGCGACTTGCCACCTGCAAAATGATTGTTTGCGCGTCACCAGCTTACCTTAAAACTTACGGCAAACCGCGCACGATCGCCGACCTGAAAAATCACAATTGTCTTGGTTACACACTGTCTCGTAACGTCGGCGCCAATAAATGGTCATTTGATGCAAATGGGAAAACCGAAGTTGCCATCTCCGGCAATCTCCAAGCCAACAACGGCGACGCACTGGTCGTCGCGGCAGTCGCAGGCCACGGCATCGTCTATCAGCCAACGTTTCTCGTCGCCCAAGAGATTCAAGCCGGACGTTTAGTTTCGCTCAAACTTGATCATGTAGTCATAGAACTCACCGGCATCTTCGCCATCTATCCATCCGCCCGACGTCCACCGGCCAAGGTGCGTGCAACCATAGACTTTCTCGCCGCACAGTATGCCAATGTCCCGCCCTGGGACCGTCGAGCTAAATCAATATAGCATCAACGCACGGAGCATCATCCAACAAGCCTTAAAGCGTCAGTACAATCTTCCCGACATGTGCACTGGTCTCCATCCGGCGATGCGCATCCGACGCCTGCGCTAAGGGAAACGTGCTATCGAGCACAACTTTGATCTTCCCCGCCTCGACCAAGGGCCAAACCTTAGCTTCAATCGCGCGCGCAAACCCTGCCTTGATCTCACGCGTCCGAGGCCGCAACGTCGATCCCGTCAACGTCACACGCTTGACCATCAGCCTACCAATGTTGATTTTGACCTCAGGACCACCAAGCGTCGCAATCTGCACGATGCGACCATCGTCCGCCGCAGCGATGATATTGCGGTCTGTGTATTCGCCGCCGACCATATCCAGCGTCACATTGATCCCCTTACCACCGGTCACTTCCTTGGCAATGGCAACAAAATCCTCCGTTTTATAATTGACGGCGCGGTCGGCCCCAAGATCAAGACAGGCGTTACATTTCTCGTCCGAACCAGCCGTCGTCAGCACACGCGCGCCGAATGCTTTCGCGAGTTGAATAGCCGTCGTACCAATCCCGCTCGAACCACCGTGCACTAAAAACCAATCGCCAGCCTTCAACCCACCGCGCTCAAAAACATTGTTCCAAACAGTGAAGATCGTTTCCGGCAACGCCGCTGCATGCACAAGATCGAGCCCTTTTGGCACCGACAACGCCACGGCATCTTCCGCCAGACAGTACGACGCATAACCACCACCATTGACGAGCGCGGCGACAGCATCCCCATTTTTCCACCGCGTCACATTCGGCCCGACCGCGACCACATGGCCCGCCACCTCCAAGCCCGGCAACTTCGAATGTCCAGGCGGAGGAGGATACGCGCCGATGCGCTGCTGAATATCCGGACGATTGACCCCAGCCGCCACAACTCTAATCAAGACCTGCCCCTCACCCGGCGTCGGCGTTGCAACCGATGACGACGCAACCAACACCTCAGGCCCGCCCTTGCCCATGATCTCCACCGCAGTCATCGTGTTGGGGATTTGGCTCATATCGGTACTCCATTGCGGTAAGCTGCCATGCAAAAGTCGCCGCTAAAGGGGCGGGGTCAAAAATTGATGCCCGACTAGACAGCGAGATACAAGAGTAGCCAAACTTGGGCCTGCAAACGCTAGGAGACATCCAATGCAGTGGGATGATGATCAACCCAAACCAAAAATCGAAACGCGCGTAGGCGAACCTCTTGATCTAATGGCCATAGTCGACCTCGAAACCCGCATCGTGACCCTGGAAGCCGAAATCGCGCGCACGCATCAAGAAATCGAGCGCAAACGCCGACACCAAGCAGCAGCGGCCGGGCTTTTCAAATAGACCGACTTAAGTGAGCCCCAGGAGTCGGCTCCTTTGAGATCAGTACCTTGTCGACGATTAATGCGGACCATTTGAAATGCAGCGCTTGATTAACCAATGCTTAGTCATTTCCCGTCAAGGTTGTGTTGTCCGGTGTTCTGGATACTGAGCGGCCCCCTCGACGCCGCTCTGTTTGATGCTACCTGTCAACTTTCGAGCCGCCTCGTGCGGCTCTTTTTTTTGCCCAAATGCCAAAAAGTTTGCACAGCGATTGCATCAGGCACATGATCAACAGCACGAGTTGTTGAAAAACCTGCCTTCGCGACATGAAAACATCCCAATTTGGGACGACTCTTTAACGATTGCATGAAATGACTAGTGAGCAGTGGTTATGGCGAGCGCGTTCAAGTGTTCGTCGCAGACGTGCAACAAAAATGACATGAAGTTCCGTATATCCGTTTGGTTGTGTACAGTTGAATACGAGTGGTGTGATGTCAGATCGTGATGAAGTCGTGCGTGGCTCTTTCGGCGGCGCATTTCAATCCGCAAAAAAACCTGCGGCGGATACAATTTCCTTTGGCGCACACTTTGCGGCATCCGAAAAATTCGAGGCCATTTTCAAAGAAGGTATGGCCCTTGTTGAGCGCACGGCCGCTTACCTTGACGGCCCTGGCCGTAAAGAAGCCAAAGGGCTGCAAGCTCCCCTTACGTTAATATATGCCACCGAAAGCATGCGTTTAACAACGCGCCTGCTCGAGATAGCCTCGTGGCTGATGATCCATCGAGCACTCAAGGACGGCGAAATAGACACCGCACAGGCCGATCGCCGCCGCCAGCGCGTTAAATTAACGCCCTTTGGTCGTCCGCAGCATGTCAAAAACTTTGATGAACTCCCCGCTGGCCTAAGAGGGCTCGTGACCGAGAGTTTCGCTTTAAATGACCGAATTCTCCAACTCGACCGCGCCTTCACTTCAGGCTCCTCCGAAGAAGAAGCGCCCCGTCCAGCCAATCCCGTCAACAGCCAACTCGCGCGCATCGAAGCAGCCTTCGGCCGCCGCACGCTCGCAAGCTGAGACTTAAAAGACGACAACCCTATCAAACAAAAAAGGCCCGGAAAGATTTCCGGGCCTCTTCGGTTGTTGGGAGCGGCTCTTAGAACAAGCCGTCGAACTTTTTCTTGAAGCGCGATACGCGCCCGCCGCGGTCCATAAGCTGTTGGTTCCCGCCAGTCCAAGCTGGATGTGTCTTCGGATCAATATCAAGGTTCAGCGTGTCGCCTTCCTTGCCATACGTCGAATAGGTCATGAACTCACTACCATCAGTCTGAACGACTTTAATCATGTGGTAGTCTGGATGAACGTCCGCGTCTTTTTTCATAGGCGTGTCTCTTGCAATCGGGCCAAAGCTGCAGGTCAACCGAGTAGCCTCATGCACAGGCTCGCTAACGCCATGTGCCATCGACAAGAGCAAAATCCCAAGGAAACCTTAGGCAAGCTGCTCCGCTGATCGGAATTTCAAGCGCTCTCTTTAGGCGAAACGTTGCCTACTGGCAAGGCCGGACTGGACCAAATATCGCCCCCAAAAATGCCTACAGCCTCAATTGAACGACAATCACAACCTATGCCACCCCGCCAAATGGCGCTCGGGGATGAAATACCCGGCCCCATCCATTAATGACGCTCGTAACAAGAGGCGGCCAGCCGATTCGAAACACCGGAACCCACAGCCATGCAGCAACTCACATCGCCACAAATCCTGCCCTTGCTCCTCCTGGTCATCTCCAACATCTTTATGACCGTCGCTTGGTATGGCCATCTCAACTACAAGAGCGCGCCATTATGGATCGTAGTGTTGGTCTCATGGGGTATCGCATTTTTGGAGTATTGCCTCGCCGTGCCAGCAAACCGCATTGGCCATGCAGCTTATTCAGCAGCCGAACTCAAAACCATTCAAGAAATCATAACCCTTCTGATCTTCGCTGGCTTTTCAGTGCTAGTCCTAAAAGAACCACTGTCATGGAAGCACGTCGTCGGCTTCACCTTTATCGCTGTCGGCGCAGGCTTTGTATTCGCGGGCAAAAGCTAAAAGCCGCGCCCAACTGTCCGCAGGTCACAAGAATAAACGAGTGAGAATCGCATGGGCCATCGCATTCGCGCGTTCGTCGGTGACGCGGCATCATTTTCCGCATTTCGGGCCATTGCCCCAGCCTCGCGTTTATACTCGTTGTCACCATCAACACATCTGCTCGTCTTGCTGCTCCAAGACGACCTGCATGACGCACTGCATCGCGCCAATGGCACGGGCGATTGGCTCGAAGGCGCCGGACCACTCTTATCGTCCAGCGATTTTCAATTCGCCGCCCGCGCATCTGAGCGCGCACCCCTTGCCTACATCGAAACGGATTATTTTGGCGGCGAGGGCATGCAACACGCAGTGCTCTGGCAACATGGATCACTCGCCATTGGCCCACTAACGCTAAATGTGCAAACCGGCACGCAACGCGCAACCTCACTATGGCCGATCAACGTCGTTCTGCGCGCACTTGGCATCGCAGCAACAATGCACGAAGATGAATTTACACGACTGGGCCTTGGCGCATTCCGTGACGCGGAATCTATTCAAGAGCGTGCAGCATCACGTGCAATCTCAAGTTAACTCAAAGCCAAGCCTAGTTGGACGGCGCACTCGTGCACCTCGGAAACGCTCAAAGCCCAACCAGCCCATCACAGCGCTTTGTTTGTCCGATCTCCCGACGGATGTATGACCACAGGATCATCAGTCTCAACAATCATACGCACCGCAGCAGCGCCTGGCACAATCGCAAGCGCACCTTCACCAGCCCCAACCGGCCGCATGGTCACCAACAACAAACGCACCGATTGAGACGCTGAAGCCACTGGAACAACATCAGTTCCAAGTGGTTTCACATCTGTGACTTCAAGAAAATGCTCAACCCCGTCCGCGCCACGCCAAGTCAAACGCTGCCCAACCGCAACCTGCCCTAAGTTCTGTGGAGCAACGCGCGTATCCGTCCGGTGAAGCCACGGCGCCTGTACCCCGTCTCGTGCAACATCAGCCACCGCGCCAGCCCCAAAGCCTGCACGCCCGCCATTTGAATTCCAAGCCGCCGAAACTTGCTCAAACCGCGGAGTCAAATCAGCCCCCAGCCAGCCAGTTGAGCCCCACAAAGCCCCACCAACAATCGCAGTGCCAATGCAAAGACTTATCGCAACTGCCACATGGAAGCGCGCACGACCGTCAATAGGACGCTTTGTGACAAGCAAAGGATTGCCTTCAACCTCACCCATGATTGTCGCGCTCTTGATCGTCATCTCTGCTCCAACCCATTGCGGTTCCAGCATTCGCTAGACCGGTAATCCGCGCCGCACACTAAACGCTAAACTGTGGCTGACATATGGGGCCCAATCCCAGTAGTTTGAAGGGCTCCAGCACTTTAAAGGGCAAAGAAGTACTTTAAATAGTAAAAGAGCAATTACACCCATCAATTATTGGAC
>JABFRJ010000096.1 GCA_013141255.1 Hyphomicrobiaceae bacterium | reverse complement strand
GTGTACACGACCGCACCGCCCAAGAAATAGGCCGACGCCCCCGGCACCGCCAACAGCGCGGCAGCAATCAACCCACCCGCTGACGACTCCGCCACAGCAATGGTCTCGCGCCGCGCCACCAAGTTCTGCGCCAGCTTTTCCGCTACCGGCAAGAGAGTCTGCATATCGTCCTCCGCGTTGCTATCGTGCCGACATCCTAATGCTGGTCCGGCGTCGCCGAGGAATGCGATTTCGCCCCCCAGCTGCGCACCGCAAAGCTATCTTGCGACGCCTGAACTGGCTAACAACAACCCAAGCATCAGACAAAAATCCACAAGCCCCATCGACGAGGTAAGGACGCCCTCATGAAACTGGATCGCACCGCCTCAGGCGTTTTCCCCATCGCCGTCACACCCTTTACTCCGTCCGGCGAAATCGATTTTGCCTCGGTTGATCGCATGACCGATTTTTACCTCGAAAGCGGTGCCACCGGCATCACCATCCTCGGCATCATGGGTGAAGCGCCAAAACTCGATGGCGCAGAGTCCTTAGCCGTCGCCGAGCGCGTCATTCGCCGCGCCAATGTGCCCATCATTGTCGGCGTTTCAGCGCCGGGGTTCGCTGCCATGCGCTCGCTCGCGCGCGGTGTGATGGACGCAGGCGCTGGCGGCGTCATGATCGCGCCACCCTCAAACCTGCGTACCGACGACCAGATCACCGGCTATTATCGCCAAGCCATACAAGCCATTGGCGACGACATTCCCTTCGTCATCCAGGATTACCCCCTTACGCTGACAGTCGTTATGACGCCGAAGGTCATCCGCCAGATCGTGATGGATAATCCATCCTGCGTGATGCTGAAACACGAAGACTGGCCCGGTCTTGAAAAGATCACCACGTTGCGCGGCTTCCAGCGCGACGGCACCCTGCGCCCGCTCTCTATTTTAACCGGCAACGGCGGCCTCTTCCTCGACTTCGAAATGGAGCGCGGCGTCGATGGCTCCATGACCGGCTACGCCTTCCCCGATATGTTGGTCGATGTTGTGCGCCTCTCCAAAGCAGGCAAGCGCGACGCAGCCCACGATCTCTTCGACGCGCATCTGCCACTTATCCGTTACGAGCAGCAACAAGGTGTCGGCCTCGCGGTCCGCAAGTATGTGCTGCAAAAGCGCGGCGCCATCGCCCATGATGCGCAACGTGCCCCCGCCGCAGGTCTCACCACCGCCGCTAAAACCGAAATCGATTATTTGCTCGCCCGCGTTGCCCGCACCGACAAACGCGCAGCCGTTTGAGAATGGCCAATTCCGTGCGTATGATATTTGGCGACATTCAGGAGAGTATGTGATGCGCGTCATCTTGCTCGGCACCGGTGGACCACGCCCCGATCCGCAGCGCATGGCCACCGCCACACTGATCCAGCACGGCGACGAAAACGTCCTCTTCGACGCCGGTCGTGGTGTGATGGTGCAAGCGGTGAAGGCTAAAATCCCACTGGCGAGCATCAACCCTGTCTTCATCACCCACCACCATTTTGATCACATCGGCGATCTCTACGACGTGATGCTCAACACCTGGCTACATGGCCGCAAACATACGCTGCAAATCTATGGACCGCCCGACACCGAGCGCCTCGTCAACACGCTACTGACCCAGGTTTACGATAAGGACATCACTTGGCGTGATAAGGGCGAGCCGACCTTCGGCGGCTGGAAGCCCGTGGCCGCAACCGATGTGACAGCGGGCCTCGTCGTCGATACCGGTCGCTGGAAAGTCACAGCAGAGATCGTGCGTCATGGCGACGGTCTCGATATGCCACCAGCCTTTTTGAAGCGTTGGACCTGCCTCGGCTATCGCTTCGAGGCCGAAGGCAAAGTGATAGCCATCTCGGGTGACACAGTATCATGCGATGGCCTAGACCGCCTCGCCAAAGGCGCTGACCTGCTGGTGCAATGCTGCTTCCTATCAGTCAGCGAAATGACGAACGATCACTTCCGTCGCTTAGCCGAACACACGCTCGCGTGCGGTGATACGGTCGGAAAAATAGCTACGCGCGCTGGCGTCAAAGCGCTAGCACTGACGCACCATCGTCCCCGCATCAACGATGCAGCACTTGTCGAATTGGAGCGCGAGGTCCGTCGCGATTTCACCGGTCGCCTCATCATCGGCCGCGATCTCACGGAAATTATCGTCTGACGCTTCGAGCGCAGTTTGGTCGAGGATAACGTGGCCGCGCCATCGACCAGGGCGGCCCATTCGTTCCGAAAGCCTTCGTCAGGCGTGAGTTTGACGGCGCGATCGTTGATCTGACCGGAGCGCGACAACTTCCACAACAGATTGACGCACGCAGCGAGGAAGCGGGCGTCGTTAAAGTTTGTGCGCCTGCGCGCACGGGCGGCCTGCGGGGCGGTGATGCTGTGGCGACCGCCCCCCCGTCGGCGCAGCCGACAACTTGGCAGAGCCTGCCACGTAGCCGCCCAGACCTGCGCTTTGGCCCCGTCCGTCATCAACTCTGTTGCTTGCCTGCCTCCGGCAGGACGGACGGTTCAGGCTTGCCCTCGGGCTTGACCCGAGGGTGATCGCCCCCGGCCTTCGCCGGGGCAGGCTGTGCACATAGTACGTCGCGGGTGTCGCGGTGTTGACCGCGTTCACGACGGCGAGAGGACGATCCACGCGGGTTCGTCCATCGGCAGCAGGCGCGATCTCGGTCTCGGGTAAGTAGATGTATTCCCGCACCGTGCCGGTGGCGCCGGTGGGACCGTTGCCTGCGGTTTCCGCAATCACGTTACCGTTGAGGTCGTGAATAAAATGCGTCGTCCCCGATGGCGTCATGTTGCTGGTGACGCGGATCGAGAGCTGCTCCTTGGCGTTGTAGGTATACGTGCCCTTGAGGCTGGCCGCCACCGTCACGGTGTTGAGCCGGTTGCGGTTGTTGTAGGTGTAGGCATACGCCGTCCCCGAGCGCGTGTCCGACGTGATGTTGCCGCCCGCATCGTGCACGAAGCTGCGCAGCGTGGCGGCAGCCCGCGTTATGTTGGCGATCTTGTTCGAGGTGGTGCATCACCTTCAGTCTCGCTTCTGCAAAAAATGCTTGATTGCTTCATCGTGATCTAGCGCCAAATCTGCAAGTGACTTTTTAAGAACGCTTTCAACGTAGCTACAATATGTCTGGTCGTGATCCCGATCGGGGGTAGTTGGAAAAAAAACACTTTGAATGAAAATATTTGCTGGAATAATTCTAACACAATTTGTTGGGAAATACTCACAAAAGGTCCAAATATAGTTGCCTTTGACAACATTACTGTACTCAACGCTCTTACAGCAAAGATGAACATAGTTTCCATCACGGCTATACCAATTTATGTCTGGAGAATCGTCGGGCGGGACAACTAGGCTATACGCGTGCCGCAATAATTCTATCCGCTTACCTAATTCGGCTTCTAAAGAAGTGCCCAGCATATAGGATTTAAACAGATATTCAGGCACCTCCTCAATCTGCACAAGATTATAAACACCAATTTTCCGTCCCGTTACATCATGCGGTCCAGTTCTATCCGTCATGGCGATATCTTCCTATTTCTCTACCTCCGCCATCGCGAATGGTACCATCTGAACATTTGGCTTGCTGATGATGGACGTCACCGTTGCCTATCTGGCAAGACTGCCTTGCTGCTTTGCACGCATCGCGAGTTGCTTGATAACACTGACCATTTGTTCTCTCAGCAAAGTAAGAACTTTGCTTTGCGCGGTCTGTTGCACGACACCGGCAACTACATTGACGATTGCCCGTATCTGCAGGGTCGCGGATAGGTGGCATCTCCCACTCCCCAGATTTCGGATAATCAGGAATTGGGCTCATATTTGTCGATGGTCTTGACGGTGGCGGGGGACGAGTTTGGCTCAGGCTTTGTGATACCGGGCCGGAAATTCGGTAGCGGCCATCTGGATCAACGTAAGAAACCGGATGCCCACCGACATACCCAAACAAATCGGGCCCATCCACAAACCCGAGCGGATCAGGCTGCGTATACCGACCGATGCTGGGATCGTAATGCCGGTGCCAGTTGTAATGCAAGCCGGATTCTAACTGGAACCATTGCCCCGGAAACCGCGCGTCATTCGCCTGCGGACCGGTGATCGCATACGACCCACCCCACGCCTGCCACGTGGCCGCCCAGACTTGCGCTTTGGCACCGTCCGTCATTTCGACTTTGGTTGCGTGACGCACGCAAGAAATCGCAAAAGCGGCGCAGCGTGAATTAGCGACAATGCCGTGCGGGCGTCGGCATCTTTTGTAGTTTTGAGCAATTCAATATCATCGACAAGACTACCGACATCTAACGACGGCGGCTTAGCATCAGCGTCCACAAATTGTTGTTCTAACGGAACCTCCCAATAGTAAATCTTCGATTGAGAGATACTCACGATATTCTGCCCGCTGGACTCAATAATATGGTCCAACAAATTGCCGATTAGGACCTTCAACTCGTTCAAGTCGATCACGTTATCCATTTGCTTTCAGACATTCCAAGAGTTGTCGCAAAAAATTGTCAATCTGCTTCTGAAGACTACGAACACGTCCGTCCTTGATTTCTTTGTCCCGCCCTTTTCCGAGTAATCCCTTGTTGTCATGTTGAGCAGGATCGTTCAGATATTCGTCAAGCTTCTTTTTATGGGCAAGATACTGCTTCAGCAGGCCAAGGCAGTTGCTTGGACAGGGTGCTCTCAACCGATCAACGCAACATAGTAGGGTTTGCGGTGATTTGGGAGCGTCGTGATGGGGTTCAGTCGCGGACTTACGGTTGAGGACAAGCGGGAACTCTGGCGGCGGTGGCGCCTTGGCGAGACCGTTGTTGAGATTGGCCGTGCGCTTGGGC
>JABFRJ010000294.1 GCA_013141255.1 Hyphomicrobiaceae bacterium | reverse complement strand
TATCTGAACTCATCAGCCCCATCACCAGCAACGAAGCCGACCTTGTACTCGGCTCACGCGTGTTGGGTACGCGCGAGCGCGGCGCCCTGACACCGCAACAAGTCTTCGGCAATTGGCTCTCGTGCTCATTAATGCGCATCATCTGGGGCACAACCTTCACCGATCTCGGCCCCTTTCGCGCCATCAGCCGCAGCGCCTACGACCGCCTACAGATGGCCGATCAAAACTACGGCTGGACCGTGGAGATGCAGGTTAAAGCTGCCAAACGCGGATTGCGTTGTCGCGAAATTCCGGCCAACTATCGCCGCCGCATAGGCACATCAAAAGTGTCCGGAACATTGAGCGGCAGTATCCGCGCGGGCATAAAAATATTATCTGTAATCGCCCACGAAGCCGTCACCAAACGCTAACGATCCATTCTCACTGGATTTCAAACCGAAGCCAGAACGGCTCTGGTCGCGGGAGCAACATCTACCGCTGTAACAGCCAATGTCGCCTTCAATTTCACCAGCCCCACCGCATCATCAACATCGTACCATGGCTCGACATCGACCTGTTGCAAGCCGTGCAGACGCGCCCGCGAGCGCGTTTCCTCCATCACCAACGGACCACTCCACGCCATTGGAGCAAAGAGCGGCGCGGCCGACGCAGTCTTAATCCCAATTAGATAGTATCCACCATCAAACGAGGGACCAAACACCACGCGCTCACCATGCATTCGCAACGACGACATAGCCTGCAACAAAATCTCCGATGGCAATGTCGGAATGTCCGAACCAATGAGAACGGCCCCTGCCGGACATACAGCTAACATCGCTTGAAGCGCATCAAACATGACAATGCCAAGATCAGTTCCTTCCTGCAAATGAAGCCGAGTTGTTGGAGGAACCAGCGCGCTAATTTCTGAGCGCGCATTGGCTGGTGCATAGAACGCAAATGGCACGATGGGTGACAGCAATTGCGCCGTTGAAATCGTATGAAAAACGTCCCTGATAAACGCGCCAGCAAGCCGCGCAGCCATATCAGCACCAGTCGTCTGAGCAAGCCGCGTCTTAGACACACCCGGTCGCGGCGCCTTACACATGACGCCGATAGCAATTGGCTTTCGCCGCTCCACTCCATCCCACGTCATGTGGCGGCCTCCAAGGGCAACAGAGCCAAACGATCAGTTCGTGGCGCTTGCCATCATGTTGATTGACGCTCTGGAACAATAATTGGCTCCGGTGCTTGCCGCCCCAGAATAAGATCAGCGGCCTTCGCGCCAATCATCAACGATGCGGCGTTTAGATTTGCCGACAGCATTGTCGGCATAATCGACGCGTCCACGATGCGCAATCCCTCAAGCCCATGCACCCGCAAATTGTCATCGACAACGGCAAGTTTATCGGTCGCAACGCCCATCTTGCACGAACCATTAGGATGGAACGTCGTTGTACCACGTTCTTTGGCAGCACCAAGCAACTCGTCATCGCTTTGAACCTTGTCGCCCGGGAAATCTTCGTAGTCAAAATACGGTTCCAGCGGCTTGGTCTTCAGCAATCGTCGCGCCAAACGCATTCCCGCCAACAGCACACGCCGATCACTTGCCTCCGCCAAATAGTTCGGTTGGATCAACGGCGCATCGAACGGATCAGCCGAGCGGATGTGCACATACCCTTTGCTATCCGGACGTTGCTGCCAAGAGGCAACGGTCATCCCTGGCTTGTTTTCTAACTGCCCTTGCACACCTTCCGCATAGCTCGCGGGTGTAAACGTCAACTGCAAATCAGACGTCGCGACGGTGGGCTCAGAACGCCAGAAGCAGTAAATCAAGGTTGGCCCAAGCGACAGAACACCCTCGCGCTTGAAGGCCCACCTCGCCGCTTCGCGCATCAATGCCAATCCTCTGACACGCTGGTTGATGGTATCAATATTTTTAACGCGCGCTGCAAAACGCGGCGCATAATGATCACGTAGATTTTCACCAACGCCCGGCAGCGCGTGTGTCACAGCGATATTGTGCTTACCCAACAGCTCCGGCGAACCAATACCAGAAAGCTGCATAAGCTGCGGCGAGTTATAAGTGCCACCGGAAAGAATGACTTCGCGCCGCGCTTTCACTTCCATCGGTCGACCACTCCGACCGCCGTAGCTATAACGCACCCCCGTCGCACGCTTTCCCTCAAGCACAATCGAAGTGGCGTGGGCATGGGTCCGCACTGTCAGATTGGGCCGCTTCATCGCTGGCCGCAAAAATGCCGTCGCGGCGCTCACGCGCTTACCATTATTGATCGTTCGCTGCGCGTAGGCGACGCCTTCTTGGATTTTACCATTGTAATCTGGGTTGCGCGGAATACCGAGCGATTGCGCGCCTTCGATAAAGGCCTCGCATAAGGGATGCGACCAGTTGATGTCCGTAACAGTCAGTTTGCCATCACGGCCACGATAGGTTGGGTCGCCATCACCAATGCGGTTTTCCATCGCACGGAAATACGGCAGCACATCCGCATAGCTCCAGCCGCGATTACCGAATTGCGACCAGCTATCGTAGTCAAAGCTCTGGCCACGATTATAAACATGGCCATTGATCGAGCTTGACCCGCCCAGTGTTTTTCCACGCGGCGCGTAAACCCGGCGGCCACCGGTCCACTCGCTCGGCTCCATCGAGTAGCCCCAGTTCACGCGTGTGTCGTAAAATGTTTTGATAAACCCGGCCGGCAGATGAATATAGGGATGCCAATCCGACGGTCCCGCCTCAAGCACGCAAATGCTGAGCGACGGATCCTCGCTGAGCTTTGAAGCCAGCACAGCCCCGCCCGAACCCGCACCAATGATCACGTAATCGAAGGTATCCAAGTCACGTCCCCCACCACAGCCCATGCATTAATAGTAGACCATTGGACCCCTAGTTGCGCGCTTTAGCCACCCCTAGCATCGCAAACTCGGCATGCGCCAGTCGCGATAGATCAATCGGATCTGAACGCAAGATTGCCGACAAACAAGCTCAATCAGATGGGTAGATAGCGCGTCGCCATGAAATAGAGCGAATGCAGACCACGCCAAATCATCCCAACCGGCTTCACATCATGCGCGGCGTAAAGCGGCACTTCAGCAAACGCGTCGTTGGACGATCTGACCAAAAGCGTCGCAATCTGATCACCCTTGTTGATCGGCGCTTTAAGTGGCCCACTATATATGATCTCGGCACGCAGTTTTTGGTTCGCTGGATACTTCGGCAACACAACCGTCAATTCACCTGCCCCCATCAGGCTGACATTGAGCGAATCGCCGCCCCAAACCTTCGCCTTGCCGATGATTTCGCCGGCTTCGTAGAGTTTGAATTCGCCGAATGCCCGGAACCCCCACTCAAAAATCCGACGGCTCTCTTCCCGCCGCTCCGCATCAGTTTGAAGCCCCGTCACCACAGCAATCAACCGTCGGTTATTTTGCACCACCGAGCCAACAACGCCGTATCCAGACTCTTTGATGTGGCCGGTCTTCATCCCATCCGCACCGATGCCTTGAAACAGCAGCGGATTCCGGTTGATAAATTTATGTGTCCGATAATTAAAATTTTTCTCCGCAAACATCGGATAAAACTCGGGATACGTCCGCACAATATACCGCCCCAGCAACGCTAACTCGCGGACCGTCATCAAGTGCTCAGCGTTGAATAGGCCCGTCGCATTTCGGAACGTCGACTTCTTCAAACCAATTAACCGCGCTTCCTCTTCCATCGCCTGCGCAAACGCCGCTTCGGAACCAGCCAATCCTTCAGCCAGCGCTATTGACGCATCATTGCCGCTCTCGACAATAACGCCACGGAGCAATTCGGAAACTTTGGTTCGCGTATTGAGCGGCACCATCATCGCACTTGTGCGCGAGGGCGCCCCGCCCGTCCGCCACGCATATTCGCTCATCAAAAATTCTGTATCGAGCTTGATCTTACCGTCTTTTAGCGCCTTGAATACCATCGTCAGCGTCATGAGCTTACTCATGCTAGCCGGCGCGACCATTTGGTCGGCGTTATACTGATAGAGCACCGCACCTGTCTCAACATCCATCAAGACAGCATACTTTGCCTTCGTCACATATTCAGTCGACGCACCTTGTGCGCTCACACGATCAGCACTGATGCCGACGCCCGCCAAGCATACTGCCAAGAGCAGGAATGCTCCCCAGCGCCTCAATCCAGTTGTTGAAAAAACATGAGCCATGCTACGTACAGTGCCATTTCTGATCGTCAGAGAATTTCAACCGGAGACCATGGCCGAAAAGTGATTTCACTTTTGCAACCGTCTGTGCTTGCGGTCAACGCCAGAACATTGGGGGGCAGAACGTCAGGGGGCGAAAGCACAAGACCCAGCCACCCATGCAACAACCGCTCAGCGATCAGGGCGCGCCGGTCACACCACCAAGCCCCATGCGACCACCCCACCGCTGCGCAGGTCGAGCCCCGGACTCAGTCGTGGTTGCAGCCATGCGCGACCAAGGCTGTTGCGCCAGAAAAGCCATCTCCGCCCGATCATCACCATTGAGAGGCGCGCGCCCCGCATAACGCACGCGCACATTGGCAAGCCCTTTGCCCTCACTCCCCAGGACCTGTGCCACCCGTCGCGACATATCAAGAACACGGCCGTGCGCGTAGGGCCCGCGATCATTGACGCGCACCAGCACCGTCCGCCCATTGTCCACATTGGTCACATAAATCAACGACGGAATCGGCAACGTCGGATGCGCGGCCGTTAGCGCGTTCATATCAAATATTTCGCCGTTCGCAGTTTTACGCCCGTGGAAGTCTGCACCATACCAAGACGCGACACCGGTTCGGTCATAGTTTGGCTCGTCCTTCGGCACGTACCAAAGCCCGCCAATACG
>JABFRJ010000313.1 GCA_013141255.1 Hyphomicrobiaceae bacterium | reverse complement strand
ACCGGTGGCAATCGCGTGAAGTGTTAACGGCGTGACGATGTCGGCGGTGGCGGCGACGCGGCCTGGAGGGAGGAGGTGCGCGAGGAGAGCTAAGAGGAGAAGGGAAAATGCCGCCAAGAAGATACCGAGGGCCAAGAGACGCCCGATGCCCAGTTGTCGCCACACGGATGGCGCGCCGAGAGGTGGATCAATTGGGGACGATTGTACCATTTTCACTCTCAAATACGCTGGCAAATACGCTGGCAAATACGCTGGCACAGCCCCTGGAATACGATGCAGTTGTTCTCGGCACGGTCTTCACAGGATAATGGCATCCTACCAGCGCTGCTTCGTGTTGTCTGGGCGTTGGCAACGGTACGGGGGGCCCTTCTCCTAGCCTCGGATGTTGGCTGTTGGGATCTGCTGTTGCATCGAACGTGCCGTGTTGCGGTGATGAACTGGACGTCGAGGAACCGGGGCTGGATCTGCTGGCAAAATTTGGGTCGCGTCACATTTTCGGCCTAGGATCGCGTCAGATGGGGCAATGAGTGCAGATAAGCGTTCAGCGGACGAATTGACATCTCTCGTCAACTTGGGCCTTGCTGCCCGACGAGCAGGATTGCAGCGGTGGGGACCACAGACCATGGAATTGAAAGAAACGGCGGACGCCATTCTCGCCTTTGTGCGTGATCATCAGGTGTGGGCGGCGCCGATTGTGTTCATCCTTGCGTTTGGCGAGAGCCTCGCCTTCGTTTCGCTGATCCTACCGTTCTGGGGCATTCTGGTTGCCATCGGTACGCTGATCGGCGCGTCGGGGAACTTGAATTTCTACACCATCATGGTGGCGGCCGCGGTTGGTGCGGCGCTTGGCGATTGGTTCTCGTATTGGCTTGGCAAACATTATCACGACCAAATCGCCAAGATGTGGCCGCTCAGCAAGTATCCGGATCTGTTGCCGAAGGGGAAGAGTTTCTTCGATCGCTTTGGGGCATGGGCGATTGTGATTGGTCGCTTTTCGGGTCCGCTTAGAGCATCGGTGCCACTGGTGGCGGGAGCAGTGCAAATGCCGCAACCCAAGTTCCAATTGGCCAACTGGTCGAGTGCGTTCCTATGGGCGTGGGTGCTGCTGATTGCTGGTGACAATGTTGGCCAATCGATGACGTGGATGATGAAGAAGTTCGGTATGTGAGGTCGTTGGTGGCGGACGTCGTGCGCAGGCTGCGTGCGCTCGCCCCGTGCCAGGTTCTGCTCCGGGCCGAATACGAACGGGCGCAGCGCTCACTCTTTGCGGCCCGAGGTATGATGATGGTGCGCCATGGCAGCATGCGATAGGATTGCAGTACGATTGTGCTGCCGCTGTCCCTGCATGTGAGGCGATCATGTCTGCTGAATTAAGTCCTGCTGATCTCGCATCACCTGCTGCAATCTCGTCGTGGATACCACCGCGCGTTCAGCCACCGCGTGCAGCGCTGCCGCTGTGGCGGTTTCTGCCTGCATTCCTGAAAAATCCACTGCGCGGCATTCCCGAGCCCGTCTATCACGAGGCGATGTTTGTGCCGTCATCGATGCGTGGGCGCATGGCGTGGATAACGGATCCGGGGCTGGTTGAGCAGGTGTTGCTGCGGCAGGCAGACAAATTCAGCAAGACCGAGGTTGAGCGGCGCATTTTTGAGCCCATCGTTGGCGGCGGCATCCTCACAGCTAACGGGCAGGATTGGCGCTGGCAACGGCGCTTACTTGCACCGTTGTTCCGACCGAGTGAGCTGTTAACTTTTGTGCCGCAGATGACTGTGGCGCTCGATCATCTCCTGGCGCGATGGGCGACAGACACACAGGGTCGCGTGCGGCGTATCGACGACGACATGACTGATCTGACGTTTGACGTACTAACGTCGACGTTGTTCGCAGGATGCACAGAGGCCGAAGGCACAGTGCTTAAGTCGGCGACTGGCAAGTATCTCGAACGCACGAGTTGGGAAATTGCGTTTGAGATCCTGCAATTTCCGAAATGGTTGTGGCATCCCTACAAGCGCGAGATGCGACGCGCTGCACATGACTTGCAATCAACACTGACGGGTTTGGTGGCGCGGGAACGGACCAAGGGTTGGGCGAGCGGCGGGCTTGGCGCGAAACTTGGCGCGGCAGTTGATCCCGACACGGGGCAAAGTATGAGTGACGCCATGATTGTCGCCAACCTTGGGACGTTTGCGGCGGCCGGGCATGAAACCACAGCTAAAGCCTTGACTTGGGCACTTTATTTGATTGCCCGTGTGCCCCATTGGCAGAACCAAATTCGTGACGAAGTGGCGCGCGTTGTGGGCTCAGGTGTGATTGAAGCGCGACACATTGATGATCTCGTCGTCACGCGCCAAGTGCTTGAGGAAGCGATGCGGTTGTATCCACCTGCGCCTGTGATGACACGACAAGCCATCGAGGAGGTGACGCTTGGTGGGCGTACTTTTGCAGCGGGATCGCTGATCGTCATTCCTGTTTATGTGATCCAACGGCATCGCGCGTTGTGGGAACGTCCGGATGAATTTGATCCCACGCGGTTTGCGCCTGAGCGCGCGAAAACGTATCTGCGGACGCAATTCATGCCGTTCGGATTTGGTCCGCGAATTTGCATCGGCATGAGCTTTGCGATGATTGAGGCAACATTGTTGCTCGCTGGCATGGTTCGCGGTGCAGATTTTTTTGTCGACAAAAATGTCGCGCCTGAACCACTCAGTCGCGTGACCTTGCGACCACGCGGCGGCATGCCGATGCGTGTTGCAACACGCAAGTAATGCCCATTTTATCGATATAACTTCGATACTGCGCATGTGTTCCAAAACGAAACGCGTTGTGAAATGTGATGTTGCGTATCAAGCGCGCGCGACGCAAACTCGGAGTCACAAATGGATGTGATGAGCAAGTTTTACTTGTCAGAGTGCAAAAAAAAATTTACCACGTTACTCATCTACTGTTAGTAACACTACGGAGTACCTCGACATGGCAAAAGCTGCCGCAAAGACCACACGCTCGGCCAAGAACGTCGCGAAGCAGAAAAAGAAAGCTCGCCGCGTGATCCCGAAGAAGAAAGTTACGACGACGAAGGGCAGCACGCTCGCCGCTCGTACGAAAGTTAAAAAAGTCGCCGGCAAGAAACGCGCTGCCGCGAAGAAGAAGTAAGGCAACGCGGCGCGGGGGCCCGTCGTCAGAAGCTGCACCCGCCCCTGATGACCGGCCGCGCGCCACGGAACTATTCGAGACTTAAACAAAACCAGCCCGCGAGGTCGCGTGGCTGGTTTTGTTGTTTTTGGGCAAGACTGCGAGCGCCTTGATGAAGCGAAGAATTACAAAGTAAGCAATTGAATTTAAACAATAATATTCGATTTTTACGCAAATTCAGCAGGGCTTTGCGTGGTGCTAGCGATGGGCCGCGAGGAAGGCGCTGAGAGCGCTGATAACGGCATCGGGTTGCTCTTGTTGGACCCAATGACCGGCACCTTGGATGATGTGGGCGCCAGAGAATTTTGTGCACGCGGTTGTTTGCATGGCCTCGAAGTCCCCGGGCTTTTGATAGATGCCCCAATCGCTCGCGCCCGCGATGAAGCAGGTGGGGATTGTGATCTTTGTCCCGGCGAAGGTTTTCAAGTCGGACGCAAACAAGCCACCGGTGACGGCGCGATACCAGTTGAGGCCACCTTGAAAACCGTTGCGGGTGTATTCGCTCGCGTAGACGGCGAGTTCATGATCGGGGAGCCAACGGTTGGCGGCGACTGCGGATGATGACGGCAGATGTGGCGCGACGGTTGCGGCCATGCCGTCGGATTGGTTCATAACGTAGTAAGTTGGCAACTCGGCCATGGCATCAGCTGTCCACGCAGCGAGCGGATGGGGTTTGTTTGCTGTCCAGTCGGCGCTTTTCATATGGTAGTAGGCGCGGAGGAAGGCGTGCACGCCTGCGGGACAATTTTGCATGTCGGCGTTGGCTTCAGGTGTTGAGTAGAACCACTGATAGTGTTTGCGCGATGGTGTAAGGTGAGCGAAGGCCGCGTCGAGGCCGGGATCGGCGAGGCCGGTCATGGCAGAGAGTGGTTGGGCTGAAAGTTTAATCGGCGCGGAATTTTGTGCGACTGGCCAAGCAGGGACGCCTGCGAACGGCGCACTCATGAGTGCAACAGACTTGAAAACATCAGGCCTAGCGACGGCGCATGCTGCGGCGACGGGTGCGCCGAAGTCGTGACCAATGACGGCGTCGACTGATCTGTAACCCATGGCGGCAACAAGACCCAGCGCGTCGCGCACCAGATTGAGCACGCGGAATGGCGCGAGATCGCTGGTGTAGGTGTTGTCGCCGCCTTGCGTACGACCATAGCCGCGTTGGTCGGGCGCGATGACGTGATAGCCGGACGCCGCGAGTGCGGGCATGATTTTGCGCCAGCTATAGGCGAGTTCAGGGAAGCCGTGGAGGAGGAGCAGCACAGGCGTTGTGGGCGATGGCTCGTTTGCTAGGCTTGCAGCTCGTCCGAAAACCGCTTCACACTTTTCAGGCTGCAAGCCGGGCCCTGCCTCAAGCACGTGCATGAGCAGGCCGTTGCCGTTGTCGATGTGACGCGCGCGGATGCCAGCGGGGAGCATGTCGGAGGTGTAGGCGGACGGGGCGGTCATGGTGCGGGCTCGGCTGCGGGAGTGGTGAGTGGTGAGTGGTGAGTAGTGAGTGGTGAGTGGTGAGTGTCGGTGAAGGGATGGAGGGTGGCAAGACCGGGAATTAGGGGTTGTAGTTTGGAGTTTGGGGTTTCGAGATTGGGATTTGTGGAGACAGCACCCCCACCCGAGATGTGCTTGGGGTGACCGCTGCCCGTGTGGCCCCTCCTCCCATCAAGAGGGCCCATCA
>JABFRJ010000207.1 GCA_013141255.1 Hyphomicrobiaceae bacterium | reverse complement strand
AAGAGCCTCGGCGGCACACCCATGGCCATCGACAGCCAGGCAAGCCTCATGCCCGTCCACAGTCGCTACGTCGAGAACGCACGCTTCTTGCGCAACGGGGTCCTGTTCGTCACCGCCCACGTCGTCGGATCAAATAACGGCTTAGAAGGCACCGACTTGGAAGCGGCATCCGAATACTTCGAGCGTAACCGCGCCAACATCGCCTGGCTCGATGAAAGCTTCAAGCTCGCTCGCGATCAGGGTGCCAAGGCCGTCGTCGTCGCCCTCCACGCCAATCTCTACGACACCAAACAAAAGAACCCCTGGATGGCGCAAGCATCAGGCCACCTCGACACAGTGAAAGCACTTGAGCGCGGCGCCAAAAGCTTCGCCAAACCGCTACTTGTCATCCACGGCGACGAGCACGAGTTCGAAATTCAAGGTCTAGTTGGTGCCGACTACAAGCGCATTCCCAACGCCTGGCGCATGCAGGTGATGGGCGAAACCCACATGCACGCGGTCAAGATCACGGTTGATCCGACAAGCTCTGGCGTCTTCAGCTACACGCCCTTGATCGTACCGGAGAACGGTCCTCAGTAAGTGAACGGTCCCCAGAAAGCATTGCGCCGTCTCAACGTCTCAACGCCTCAACGCCTCACTCTGCCGCGCGCAACACCGGCCGTGGCGATGGATTGCGCATCTGCGTCAGCAACTGCGTCTCCCGCACTTTAGCCGCATCGTAGGCACGTTTCTTGACGTGACCGAAGCCCTTGATCTCAAGCGGCAACAGCGCCAACTGCACGGCCGTCGTGTGTGTCTCGGGTTTCAACAAGCCAGCAACCTCAGTCAATAGCGCTTCATAGTCGCCGATCATCTGGCGTTCGAGTTTACGCTCTGCCGTGTAGCCAAACACGTCAAACGTCCCGCCGCGCAGATGCTTCATGCGGCCCAGCACTCCAAAAGCCTTCATCATCCACGGCCCAAACGTCATCTTGCGCGGCTCACCCGTCAACGGATCATGACGCGCGAGCAGCGGCGGCGCCAAATGAAACTCAAGTTTCCCATGACTGTCGAATTGCTCGGCCAGCGCGTCCATGAACTGAGGCGATGAATAAAGACGACCGACTTCATACTCGTCTTTATAGGCCATCAACTTGTAGAGGCCCTTCGCCACCGCCTCAGCAAAACCCGAACGTCCCGCAGCGTTATGTCGCTCAACGTCCCCAAGCCGTCGTACTGTTGCTTCATAACGCGCGGCATAAGCTGCATCCTGGTAGTCCGTCAGCAACCGCGTCCGTGACGTGATGATGTCGTCCAGCGTCTCAACCGCATGCACGACCTTATGCTCGACCGGCATCAACTTCTCAACTGCCGCCAGATCGTGCGCCGCCAGCCGACCAACGTTAAACGCGCGCTTGTTCATCGCGACGGCTACGCCATTAAGCCCAATCGCTTGCTCAATTGCCGCAATGCCAACTGGCACAAATCCAAGCTGCACCGCATACCCAAGCATGAACATGTTCGACGCAATCGTGTCGCCGAACAACTTCTCGGCATAACGCTGCGCATCCACCGCAAACAAAGGCCCCTTGCGCACGCGATCCTCAATCGAACGCACCAACGCTCCGCCCGGCAGCTTGTAATTCGGATTGAGCGTAAACGTCGCCACATTCATTTCATGCGTCGAATACACAACCGCCGTCTGATCCGGCTTCACTGTCTCAAGCACCTTATTGGAGCCCGTCACCACCAAATCGCAGCCAAGTATGAGGTCCGCGCCACCGACACCTGTGCGGATCGCGTGAATGTCATCCGCCGACTTGGCAAAACGCATATGGCAGGCAACCGCCCCACCCTTCTGCGCCAACCCCGTCATATCAATGGCACCAAATCCCTTACCATCAAGGTATGCAGCTTCCCCGAGCACCGCCGAGATCGTCACCACCCCCGTGCCGCCAACGCCCGTCACAATCATCGCGTAGGGAAGATCAAGCGTGGGCTGTTTCGGCACCGGTAACGCCGCAAATGCGGGCGCCAACGGATCAGCATCCGCAGCCTTCGGTTTTGAAACCGTCTTCATACGCGCGCCATGCACCGTGACAAAACTCGGGCAGAAACCGTTGATGCACGAAAAATCCTTGTTACACGCCGATTGATCAATCATGCGCTTAGTGCCAAGCGCTGTCTCAAGCGGCGACACCGCCACGCAATTCGACTTCTTCGAACAATCGCCACAGCCTTCACACACCGCAGGATTGATAAACGCGCGCTTGTCGGGATCAGGGAACAATCCGCGCTTCCGCCGACGACGTTTTTCAGCAGCACAGGTCTGATCGTACACCAGCACCGTCACACCTTTAACCTTCGACAACTCCAACTGTATCGCTTGCAAATCGCGACGGTGATGGATCGAAACGGTCGACGGAATACCACTGTCAGAGGGATACTTGTCCGGCTCATCGGTCACAATCACCACCCGCCGCGCACCTTCCGCCAGCATTTGGTTGACCACCATAGGCACCGTCAATTGCCCATCGAGCTTTTGTCCGCCCGTCATAGCCACGGCGTCGTTGTAGAGGATTTTGTAGGTGACATTGACGCCAGAAACGATGGCCGCCCGCACCGCCAACGACCCCGAATGCAAATAAGTTCCGTCGCCAAGATTTTGAAACACATGCTCGCGTTTCGAGAACGGTGCTTCACCAATCCAGTTGGCGCCCTCTCCGCCCATCTGCGTGAAGCCCTCGGTAGCTCGTCCCATCCACTGGGCCATGAAGTGACAACCGATACCAGCATAGGCATGCGCACCTTCAGGCACCACGGTCGATGAATTATGCGGACATCCCGGACAGAAATACGGTAACCGCGTCGCGACTTCAGGCAAATCAGGTTTGTTCCCTTTGAGGCCCTTCAACGCCGAGACGCGTTCCTTGATCTCTTCCCCCGCGCCACAGCGGATCAAGCGTTCGCCCACAGCAACCGCAATGTCAGTCGGATCGAGCGCGCCCTTGGCGGGGAACAATGCGTTGCCGTGTTCGTCCTTCTTGCCGATAACATAAGCGTGGATTGAAGGATTGCGCACCGCGCTATTGTAAAGTTCCTCTTTCACTTGCACTTCGATCAACGAGCGCTTTTCCTCAACCACAATGATCAGGTCGAGCCCTTCAGCGAATTTTTCGAGCCCTTGCGTTTCGATCGGATACGGCATCGCAACTTTGTAAAGCCTGAGACCGAGCGCATTCGCCTTGACCTCATCGATACCGAGTTCCTCAAGCGCACTGCGCACATCGAGATAGCTTTTGCCCGTTGTGATAATGCCGACTTTGGCATTGGCTCCGCCCGACGTGATCATCTTGTCGAGCTTGTTGACCCGCGCATAGGCGATGACAGCGTCGCGCTTGTAATCGTGCAACCGCGCTTCCTTAAGTGGAGCCTGATCCTGCTGACGAATGTTGAGCCCATCGGGCGGCATCACAAAATCATCAGGCAGCTTCACCTGCACCCGATCGATCCGGCCATCCACAACCGAAGTCGATTCGATATTGTCTTTGACGCACTTGATGCCGACCCACACGCCTGCAAATCGCGACATCGCAAAGCCGTGCACGCCATAATCCAAGATCTCTTGCACGCCGGCCGGATTGAGGACCGGGATCATAAAGTCGACCATGGCAAATTCAGATTGATGTGCCGACGTCGAACTTTCACAGGTGTGGTCATCGCCTAAGAGTGCGATCACACCACCATGCTTGGATGTGCCGGCGTGATTGGCATGGCGAAACACATCGCCGGTCCGATCAACACCAGGACCCTTGCCATACCAGACACCGAACACACCATCGAATTTGCCTTCGCCGCGCAGCTCCGACATCTGTGAGCCCCACAGCGCCGTTGCCGCCAAATCTTCGTTGAGGCCGGATTGAAACAACACGTTGTGTTGCTTGCAGATACCTTCCGCCCGCTGAAACGCACCTTCCAAGCTGGCAATCGGCGATCCGCGATACCCCGTGACATACCCGGCAGTATTAAGCCCCGCCACTTTATCACGCATATGCTGCATCAACGTCAGGCGCACGACGGCCTGCGTCCCCGTCAGCAATTGGTGCGTCAGATCAAGGTCAAATTTATCGCTGAGGCTGGGGGTAGATTTGGCCATCACGATCTCCATCGCGCACAGAGGGCTTGAGTGCCCGTTGTGAGACGCGTTCGACACAGTCGACCCGCCACACGCTACAATTACGTCAACAATGCTGACAGACTTTAGGTGAGCGAGCAACGCCAACCCGCAAGCGGCAACTGCAACTCTGAGCCTGACGCAGCGCAACAGAGCACGCGCACCCAAATCTATGTCGAAATCTTAGGCAATCACGCAACAAGCGCGATCACAGTTGCCGTAGGCCGCAATAAAAAACTGGCGCCGAAGACCGAAGCCCACGACGCCAGTAAAACTGCGGATCAGTTATGCAGAGAATTCAGAGCGCCAAAACCTTACTATGCAACGAGCTAAACCTTACAGTGCAGAGAGTTTGTCAAAATGGGCGGCGAGCAGATAATAAAACGCGACGCGGCTCTTTTGCTTGTCGCCTTTCATCTTATCACAGACCGTTTTGATCGCGCCATCAAGCGCCTTGTCGTCATTGGTCAGCTTAAGTTTTTTCTTGAGCCACTTCTCGCGCACAGTCTCAAGCTCGTCCTTGCTGGAACACGACACCATTTGCGCGTCAGCGCTTTGCATCGCGATGCCAAGATGTTTGATGATTGCGGCAATGTGTTTGTCGTCAGCGCCCGCTGCGTACTTCTTCACGTCTCCTGCATGATCAACTTTGTCAGCCATAGTTCTCTCCTTTGAGCAAACAACAACGTCTCGGCCCACAAGGCAGTGAACCAGCGCGAC
>JABFRJ010000553.1 GCA_013141255.1 Hyphomicrobiaceae bacterium | reverse complement strand
AGTCTCCGGCGCCCGCTTTGTCTTTCTCAAGGGCGCACTCGCCCGCATGGAACGCGCGTTGGCGAGCTTCATGCTCGACATCCACACCGCCCCCGCCACCGAAAAACTCGGCGGCTACACCGAAGTCAACCCACCGCTCCTAGTCCGCGACACTGGCATGTACGGCACCACCCAATTGCCAAAATTCGAAGCCGACTTATTTCAAACGGCCAACATTGGCTTTGACGAATTACTCGAAAAGATTGTCGCCGTGCTACCGGAGCGTGACAACAATTCAATTGTCGATTTTGTGAAGAAAAAACATCTTGATGAAAACCTGCGGCGTCGACTTCAAGATCTGTACCTGCAAAATGCAATGAGGGATCAAAACCGACTCTTCCTCATCCCCACCGCCGAAGTGCCGCTCACCAATCTCGCCCGCGAACAAATCATCGACGAAGACAAACTGCCGCAACGCTACACCGCCGCCACCCCCTGCTTCCGCTCCGAAGCCGGCTCCGCCGGTCGCGACACGCGCGGCATGATCCGCCAACACCAGTTCACCAAAGTCGAACTCGTCTCCATCACCACGCCCGAAACCGCGCTCGCCGAACACGAGCGCATGACCGGCGCCGCCCAAACAATCCTCGAAAAACTCGGCCTCCCCTATCGCACAGTCCTCCTTTGCACCGGCGACATGGGCTTCGCCTCACAAAAAACCTACGACATCGAAGTCTGGCTCCCCGGCCAAAACGCCTACCGCGAAATCAGCTCCTGCTCCGTCTGCGGCGATTTCCAAGCCCGCCGCATGGACGCCCGTTACCGCGCCAAATCCGATGGCAAACCACGCTTCGTCCACACCCTCAACGGCTCCGGCCTCGCCGTCGGTCGCACGCTTGTCGCCATCTTAGAAAACTATCAACAGCCAGACGGCAGCATTCGTATCCCTGACGCATTGCAGCCCTACATGGGCGGCCAAACCACGATCACGAAGTAACACAATGAACATCCCCTCTCCCCGTTCTGACGGGGAGAGGGTTAGGGTGAGGGGCGGCTCTAGTCTCAGTGTGCAGCCGCCCCTCACCCCGACCCTCTCCCCATCGCGGAGAGCGATGGGGAGAAGGAGAAAATCATGCGCATTCTACTCACCAACGACGATGGCATCGACGCACCGGGCCTGCACGCACTGCGCGAAATCGCCAAGCAACTGTCCGACGATGTCTGGGTCTCAGCCCCCGAAACAAATAAATCTGGCGCCGGTCATTCGCTCTCGCTGCACGAACCATTGCGCATGCGCCGCGTCGACGACAAAGCCTTCGCCGTGCGCGGCACGCCAACCGATAGCGTCATCATGGGCGTGCGCCACGTACTGAAAGACAAACGCCCCGATCTCATACTCTCCGGTGTCAATCGCGGCGGCAATCTCGCCGAAGACGTCACCTACTCCGGCACCATCGCCGGCGCCTTCGAAGGCACGCTGATCGGCATTCGCTCAATCGCCCTGTCGCAATCGTTCGGCAAAAATTACAACGACCAAGTCCGTTGGGAAACCGCGATCCAACACGGCCCCGAAACCATCAAAAAGTTGCTCTCGCTCGAATGGCAACCCGGCACGCTGATGAACGTCAACTTCCCCGATGAAGCTCCCGCCGACGTCAAGGGAACGCTCTCCACCCGGCAGGGCCGCCGCGACATGAACTTGCTTTCAGTCGATGAGCGCAACGATACCTGGGGCAATCCCTACTACTGGTTCAACTTCGAACGCCGCCGCTCACAAACCACCGAAGACACCGACTTGTGGGCCGTCTACAACGGCTTCATCTCGGTAACCGCGTTGTCCATGAACCTGACGCACGACGCTACCCACGCCAAACTCGCCGACCTCTTCGCCAAAAAATAATTGAGCGAACACCATTGCTTCATCTCACCCGTCATGGCCGCGAAGGCGGCCACCCAAGCAAGCGTCAGTTAAAAAAACAGTTCAATGTCTCGCGCTCTCGATCATCAAACTTTCTTTTGCATTGCAAGCATCGTGCGTGCCGTCCCGCCGAACGCGGCCATGCGACAACAACCAAACACAAAAAAGGTCATGCTCGATCAACCGCGCATGACCTCCATTTGAGCCGCAACGAGCAACCCGTTAAGACTTACCAGTAGCTGCGAACAACGCAGTGACGGCGACCATGACGCCACCAGCACTCACGCACCGGCGCCGCGTAGTAAAAACTCGAATACGGACGATAGACGCGATAGCGAAAGCCATGATGTCGACGGAACGTCACCGGCTCCGTTGCGGTTTTGGCATCGGCCACATCAACCACGGCAACAGGCGCGGCTGAAAGTGGCGCAGCTTGCGCTGCAGAGCCAAGCGTCATCGAGGCAAGTACAAGGGCAGAAGCTGTAAGAAGCGATTTCATCGGCGTCTCCTGAGATGAGGACGATTGATCAAATCCAGATGACGTCCAGCTGCAGCCATCGGGAATGCGTCGATTTTCCATCACTCAAAATGACTGCGCGATGAACAAGTCCAACACCCTCCAAAATGTGCGCAAAAAACCGACGCAACATACACACTTCGCACTGCACAAACGCAAACAGCCACGCACGAGGCGCGGCTGCTGCACGTATCCAACTTCAAATCTTACTTCACGTCCGCCAGCATCTGCTCAACGTAGTCCCAGTTCACTAGGCTATCAACAAACGCTTCCAAATACTTCGGACGCATGTTGCGATAATCGATGTAATAGCTGTGCTCCCACACATCGCAACCAAGGATCGGCGACGCGCCGTGCATCAACGGGTTTTCCCCGTTCGGCGTCTTCATTACTTCAAGCTTACCGCCCTTCACCGCCAGCCAGCACCAGCCCGAACCGAACTGCGTTGTACCGGCTTGGATGAAATCAGCGCGCATCTTATCGTAACCACCATAGGCAGTAACCAACGCCTCGACTTTGCCCGGCAAGGCTTTGCCGCCACCACCCTTCTTCATCCAATTCCAGAAATGCGTATGGTTGTAATGCTGACCAATCTGATTGATGACGGGCTGATCCTTACCCTCAAACGCCATCTTGCAAATCTCTTCAACAGACTTGCCGGCATACTTCGTGCCGTCAGCAATCATCGGCGTGCCAGCCGTCACATAGGCGTTGTGATGTTTGTCGTGATGGAACTCGAGCGTTTCCTTCGACATAAACGGCGCCAACGCGTCATAAGCATATGGCAGTTTTGGCAGTTCGATCTTGGCCACAGTGGACCTCCAAATTTGAACGGGGAAAGACGAAAAGTGTGTCCGCACCGTAGTGCCTCACAGCCTACGCGGCAAGCACTCATGACCACCAAAGCCCACACAAAACAGCGGTTCCGTCTGCAAAAATGGCACGAGAATTGGTCAACTCTCACCACAATCAAGTCCAAATCCCATAAACGAAAAACCCGCCCAAGGCTGGAGCCGTAGACGGGTCAAAAAACAATCAGCGCCGAGCTAGATACGAACCAACGCAGCCCTCAGCGCACAGTAAATTCGATCCGGCGATTTTGTGTGCGCCCCTCAGCTGAGGTATTGTCCGCAATAGGCTTGGTCGCACCAAGCCCGACCGACGTAACCCGCGCCGCAACGACGCCCCGTTGCACCAGCGCCGCCGAAACAGCCGCTGCCCGCGCTTCCGATAATTTCTGATTATTGCCAGCGTCCCCAACACTATCGGTATGACCTTCAACCGCCAACGCCACGTTCGGGCAAGCCTTGGCCTCGACCGCGATTTTATCGAGCGTCGCTGCACTTTCGGCAACGAGATCAGCCTTACCGAAGGCAAAGCGGATTGTGCCCGCCTTAGCCAGAACTGCAATGCGCTCAACACAGACTTTAGCCTCCGCCAAAGCCTTGGCTTTGCTATCAGCTTCAGCTTTTGCCTTCGCATCAGCCGCAGCTTTCTCAGCAGCCGCCTTTGCCTCTGTTGCGGCCTTCGCATCCGCCGCTACCTTAGCAGCCAATGCCGCATCAGCTGCAGCTTTCTCAGCAGCCACCTTCGCATCCGCCGCTGCCTTGGCGGCCAACGCCGCATCCGCCGTAGCTTTCTGCTTGGCAGCCTCCGCCGCCACATCAACAGCAGGTGCTGCAGGTACCGTTGGAATGAACACAGGCGGTGGCGCAATGGCTGGTAACGCGACCGCCGCCGGAGCAGCCGGAACCACAGCCGCAACAGGTGCCGATACGACCGTCGGCGGCGCAACCGGAGCAACAGTTGGCGGCGGCGTCGCAGCCTGCGCCACAACTTTTGGCGGCGGCACCGCCTCACTCGGTGTCCGTGCCGTCATCACCGCATGTTGATCCACACCGCTTGCCATCGATGTCTCGACGCATTCGCCAAGAATGCGCCAGCTTTGATCCGCCGGGTTACGCGCTGCACCCACACAGCCTGTCCTGATCTTATCAGGAATAAATGCCCAGCTCCCGCTGACCGCGCGCCAGGCCCGCGCTTCAAAGGCCTCGCATTGCCCCCGCGCGCTGTCCTTGGCGCATATCTCATTAATCTTCCAATTGGGTAGCGGTGCACCTTTAGCTTGCCCAACGCCAGCCTGCGCCAGTGCCCGAGACTGCACCAACGCAATAGTCGGGAGCACCAGCAGTGCAGTAACAACCACGGATCGTCCGATGTGCGCTCGACGTGTGCCCATGCGTATCGCGGTCATGAAATATCTCCCCTTATGGTCTGGTTTTGGTATCATGCTCCAAAGCCTCGAGGGAAGCAGACAAGCGCCCCGACCACACAAAAAGCGATCAACCGGCACCACAACGGCAGAATTCTAATCAATTCTGGAGTATCGTGCCGCGCGCGACCACGATCACGGCCCGATACAATGGCCTAAAACGCCTAAAAAACGACAGCAGGCCCAGTA
>JABFRJ010000160.1 GCA_013141255.1 Hyphomicrobiaceae bacterium | reverse complement strand
GACGGCGGCGGTGTGGAGGTCGACGCCGAACTGACAGCGGAGCACCACTTCGTTGAGGAACAGATGGGCGAGGCGAGCGGCGAGGGAGCCTGAGGCGGAACCGGGGAAGGCGCGGTTCAAGTCGCGGCGGTCTGGCAGGTAGCGGGAGCGGCCGATGAAGCCGTAAGCATTGACCACCGGCACGCAGAGCAGGGTCCCTGAAATATTGGCGGGTTGCAGGGTACGGAGGACGCGGCGGATGACTTCGACGCCGTTTAACTCGTCGCCGTGGACGGCGGCGGAGATAAACATGGTCGGACCGGGGCGGACGCCGTGCAGGACGTGAACGGGGAGCGTCACGGGCGTGTGGTTCGATAGCTTGGAGACCGGCAGATCGACGAGTTGCCGCTGTCCGGGCTCAATCTGAAAGCCGCCAATGGTAAACGCCTGACGCACGAAGGTATCCTGTTTATGTCCCTTGCGTGCTTACGTGCCCTATCAGCAGGCGACTTTGCAAGGGGCGCTGCATGGTACAGATTGATCTTTTAGTGTCGGACTGTTACGGCCTGCCGATGTTTTGAACCTCGGAGCCTCGTGGGTCTCCGATTGAGACTGAAACACTTTGGAGCGTGAGCGCATGAACAAGGTCTATCCAAGCGCGGCTGAGGCCCTCAAAGGGCTCGCCAAAGATGGCATCACGGTCGCCGTCGGTGGCTTTGGTTTGTGCGGCATTCCCGAGGCGCTGATTGCGGCGTTGCGTGATACTGGCGCCAAAAATCTGACCGCGATTTCGAACAACGCGGGCGTTGATGGGTTCGGACTTGGGCAATTGCTCGAAACGCGCCAGATCAAGAAAATGATCGCGTCGTATGTGGGCGAAAATAAAGAATTCGAGCGTCAATTTCTCGCAGGCGAACTCGAACTAGAGTTCACGCCACAAGGTACGCTGGCCGAGAAACTTCGTGCGGGCGGCGCGGGCATTCCGGCGTTCTATACCAAGACCGGTTTCGGCACCGTTGTTGCTGATGGCAAGCCGGTGATGGAATTTGACGGTCAGAAGTACATCATGGAGCGCTCGTTGACGGCGGACATCTCGCTCGTCAAAGCCTGGAAGGCAGATAAGAGCGGCAACCTCATTTATCGCAAGACTGCGCGGAACTTTAATCCGAACGTGGCGACCGCTGGCAAAGTGACCATCGCTGAGGTCGAGGAGATTGTCGAGATGGGCGCGCTTGATCCCGACAACATCCACACGCCCGGCATCTTTGTGCAGCGGCTCGTAGTCAACGCCACTCCTGAGAAGCGCATCGAGCAGCGGACAATCCGCAAGGCTTGAGATGGTGCGACCTTGAACTGTTGAACTCTTCGTATTCGACTTTATTACTGGAGACCTGAGCAATGGCCTGGACCCGTGAACAGATGGCGCAGCGCGCTGCGAAAGAACTTAAGGACGGCTTCTATGTGAACCTCGGCATCGGCTTGCCGACGCTGGTGGCGAACTACATCCCCGACGGCATGACTGTGATGCTGCAATCGGAAAACGGTTTGCTCGGCATTGGGCCGTTCCCGATGGAAAACGAAGTTGATCCGGATCTGATCAACGCTGGCAA
This sequence comes from Hyphomicrobiaceae bacterium, assembly GCA_013141255.1. Classification (GTDB taxonomy): domain Bacteria; phylum Pseudomonadota; class Alphaproteobacteria; order Rhizobiales; family Hyphomicrobiaceae; genus JABFRJ01. The sequence goes on along the minus strand of JABFRJ010000160.1, from coordinate 3,301 downwards.
GCAGACGATTACGACGTTGCCAGGTTCGGCAATCTTCTCATCGGCTGACAGCTTTGGCATGATCCGGGGTGGTCACATCGACCTTGCCATCCTGGGCGCTATGCAAGTGTCTGAGCACGGCGATCTCGCCAACTGGATGATCCCTGGCAAGATGGTCAAGGGTATGGGCGGGGCGATGGATCTCGTCGCGGGCGTCGAGCGCGTCGTCGTTGTTATGGAACACACGGCGAAAAAGAAAGACGGCACGATCGATAAGAAAATTCTCGAAAAGTGCAATCTGCCGCTGACTGGCGTTGGTGTGGTCAACTTGATCATTACCGACCTTGGCGTGCTTGAAGTGACCAAAGGTGGGCTCAAGGTCGTCGAGTTGGCACCGGGTGTATCTCAGGACGACATGGCGGAATTGACCGGCGCTAAGCTGCACTGACGATTGTGATCTAAACGGCCTCGCGCGTTTGGATCACATCGAACGAGAAAAGATTGCTGCGCCCTCGGCTGATCCATTGTGATCGCCGGGGGCGTTTTCATTTGCACAGATCGCGTTCCACCATGGAGTTCAGTGCATGATCAAACTTTCTCGCGTCGCCGCTATCGTTGGCCTCACCATCCCGCTCGCGTTTGCATCGACTACCGCTCGCGCACAAGACATCGTTGATACCGCCGTCAAAGCTGGTTCCTTCAACACGTTGGTGACTGCAGTCAAAGCTGCTGGGCTTGTTGATACGCTCAAGGGCAAAGGCCCGTTCACGGTGTTCGCACCAACGGATGACGCCTTCGCCAAGCTGCCAAAAGGCACAGTTGAGAACCTGTTGAAGCCAGAAAACAAGAAAACACTGGCGTCGATCCTGACGTATCACGTGGTGGCGGGTGAGGTTCCGGCGTCGAAAATTGTTGGTGCGAAATCCAAACAATTCGGCGTCAAATCTGTGCAAGGGGCAGATATCGCCGTCGACACGCGCAAGGGTGTCAAGGTTTCGGGTGCGAACGTGACAAAGACCGACATCAAGACATCGAACGGCATCATTCACGTGATTGACAGCGTGATCCTGCCGCCGAAGGTGAAAGCTGCCATGGCTAAGACTGCGGCCAAGCACCACTAACTCGGCGTTTAATTGCGCTGATGAGGCGACTGCGGTTGGTCCTGCAGTTGCCTGACTGAGAGAGATCGCGCTCCAATGGTGCGGTCTCTTTTTCTATGAAGCGAGATAGCGGATCAGCGATACAAGCGCCGCTGCAAGGCCAAGCGCGGCCAATATCAGAGCTAGATAGACCTTCCGCTTGGCGGTTTCGTAGCGGCCAGCCTTCTCGATTGCCTCACGCACGGTCGTGCGTTCATCGGGATCTGATGTCACGAGGCGGCGCTCGGACTTTTCTTGGGTGTTTTCACTCACCGGAACTCGATTTTCTCGGCGGGGGCCGCAGCGGGCTTTTGATGCTTGCGGATGATTTCCAGGATTTCAAAGCCTGCTGCATCATTCGGCATGACGTGCCAATTGGCAGTAACACGGAGGGCTGCTTCTAAGTGCTCGTGGAACTCTGGTCGCTCGATTTCGATGGTGCCGAATTGCGAGAGATGATCGGTGATGAACTGGCAATCGAGCAATGTGAACCCGCCTGCGATAAGGCGACCGCAGAGGTGGACCAGCGCGACCTTGCTCGCGTCGCGGGCGTAGGAAAACATGCTTTCGCCGAAGAAGGCCCCGCCCAGCGCCACGCCGTAAAGCCCACCGACGAGCTTGTCGCCTTCCCAGGCTTCGACGGAATGGCAATGGCCGCGATCATGGAGGGCGCGATAGAGTTTGCGGATTTTTTCGTTGATCCAGGTGGTTTGCCGCCCGACGCGCTCGGCGCCGCAGCCCTTGATGACATCGTCGAAGGCGGTGTCGTAGCGGACGGTGTAGACGCCTTGGCGCACTGTGCGGGCGAGGCGGCGGGGCACATGCAGCGCTTCGAGCGGAAGGATACCGCGCGCTTGCGGCTCGATCCAATATAGCGCGGGGTCGTCAGCCGCTTCGGCCATAGGAAAAATGCCGCAGGCGTAGGCCTTGAGCAGGACCTCGGGCGTTATCTCAATGGCGATGTCGTCGCGGGAGGCCATGGGGGACGCTGGCACCTCGTCGGGGGAATAGTGATTTAAGGATAGTAGAGTTTGGCGGACTATTCGAGCCCTGTGTCGCGCTTAAAGGGCGGTCGTGGCGCGTTTACCCCAGGGCGCGGAGTTAGGGCTTTATTTTCAAGGTTTTATCGATGGTTATCCCGCTCAGTGACATGTGGCAGCGGACGGCCAGCATCTCGACGCCCGCCTTTTCGGCCAATTTGAAGGCCGCCACGTAAGCCGGGTCAATTTCTGGCACGAGGGCGAATGCGTCTGTGTCGTTGCGCTGGATCAGGTAGACCATCATGGCGCGGTGGCCGTCGCGGACCATGTCTGAGAGCTCGACTAAGTGCTTGGCGCCGCGTTCGGTTACGCTATCGGGGAACTCGGCGAGACCGGCTTTGCGCGAGAGGTGAACATTTTTGATTTCGACGTAGCAGACGCCCTTTTTGGGGTCGGTCAGCAGAATGTCGATGCGCGAGTTTTTTCCATACTTTTGTTCGCGCTTGAGTTCGGCGTAGCCCTTCAACTGCTTGATTTTTCCAGCTTGAATGGCTTCGGTCACGATGGCGTTGGGGTGTGAGGTGTTGACGCCGACAAGGGCCGGGCCTTGGCCGAGGTCATGTTCGACCATTTCCCAGGTGTGCTTGTATTTTCGCGTCGGGCTATCGGAGGTGGAGAGCCAGACTCGTAGGCCTGGATCTTTCAGGCCAATCATGGAGCCGGTATTCGGGCAGGTCGCGGTGACCGTCTCGCCGGTATCGAGGCGCACGTCGGCCAAGAAGCGCTTGTAGCGCTGGATCAAAGTGCCGGAGAGGAGTGGTGAGGAGAAGTGCATCGGGGGGGAACTCTGCTTGGGCGCCCAATTGCCCGCTGTAGCGGGGTTCTCGTCGCACCCGAATCCATTTCGAACGGAACGCTTCCACTGAGAGCGATCAACGATACCAAACACATGAATTACATATTTATCGATCGGCCAATCTCGCACGTGTCTGTTGTCATTGCCTCGTGTCGCGTGAGAGAGGGACCGACCGTTGGCTGTCACATCGCGACATCCGAAGGCTCCCTAGGTCGCCACGTTAAACAGACTGCTGCGAGGGCGAAGCCCATCATCCCATGATACCACGATTGCCACATGCCGTGCGAAACGGAAAACCCCAGTAACGCGGCGACAATTGTTGCGCTGGTGCCTTCTCGAAAGGGTGA
>JABFRJ010000552.1 GCA_013141255.1 Hyphomicrobiaceae bacterium | reverse complement strand
ACTCGCAGCGCTGGCGCTGGTGTTTCCGATGGTGATGCTCCAGCAAATGTTGTCATCGGGGGCGATGGGCGGTGGTGTGTCGTCAGCCATTTCGCGTGCGATTGGTGCTGGGCAAACGGATCGTGCTGCCACCTTGGCGATGCATGCTACTGTGATTGGTGGGCTGGCGGGCGTGTTTTTCACCGTACTGTTTCTTGTGGCTGGCCCGATGATCTACCGGACGCTTGGCGGGCAAGGAGCGGTGCTTGATGGGGCGCTGCTGTATTCCAACACTGTATTCCTTGGGGCAACAGGGATTTGGCTCACCAACACGTTCGCGTCGGTCGTGCGGGGTACTGGCAATATGCGGGTGTCGTCTGCCACCTTGCTTGGCGTCGCGGCGGCGCAGATTTGCATCGGTGGCGCGCTGGGGTTGGGGCTCGGACCATTTCCAAACCTTGGTCTGCGTGGCGTTGCTCTCGGGCAAGCGTTGGCGTTCACGGGTGGTGCGATTTTCTTCACTTGGTATTTGCTATCGGGGCGGGCCAAGCTCGATATTCGTCCCGGTTCGGTTGTCTACTCGAAGGATATGTTCGCCGATATTCTCAAAGTCGGCGCGATTGCCTGTCTTTCGCCGTTGCAGTCAGTGTTGTCAGTTCTGGTGATGACAGGATTCGTTGCGCGTTTTGGCACTGAGGCGCTGGCGGGATATGGCATCGGTGCGCGGCTTGAATTTCTGCTCGTCCCCATCGCGTTTGCGATTGGCGTGGCCAGCGTGCCCATGGTTGGCATGGCGATTGGAGCTGATGACGTGCCACGGGCGCGTCGTGTGGCATGGACGGCGGGTGCACTCGCAGCACTTGCAACGGGCTTGGCTGGTCTTGGTGTTTTTTTGATGCCTGAGCTGTGGGCGCGCATTTTCAGCACTGATCCACGCGTTATTGCGTCGGCGCGTAGTTATCTGGTTGTGGCAGGTCCTGCGTTTGGTTTTTTCGGGCTCGGTCTCGCGCTCTACTTTTCATCGCAGGGTTCGGGGAAAATGCTGGGACCGGTTTTAGCTCAGACTGTGCGGCTGGTGACCATCACAGTGGGCGGCGCGGCGGTTGTTGCGTCGGGTGGCGATGCCGCGCAGTTTTTCTCAGTAGTGGCGCTGGCGTTGGTACTTTACGGTTTGGCGTCGAGTTATGCGGTTTATAGCGTGCCGTGGGGGCCAAAAGCGAAGGCATAGTGGGCAATGGTTCTACAACAGCTTTGACGTCGCGCTGAAGTCATGCCGGAATGGAGCAACCGCCGCACTGAGGCCCGCGCATGACATCGCCACTTGATCCGCCGACAATTCTTGATGCAACAGATCGCTTGGCGTGGCGTGCGTCGGCGCATGCGGCACTCGATGTTGCGCTTGATCATCTCGATGGCATTCGTGGTCGCGCGGTCTGGCAACCGGTGCCGGATCAGGCGAAGCAAGCTCTATTGGAGCCTTTGCCACGAGAGGGGCAAGGGCTCGACGACACGGTGGCCGCGTTCCGTGATAGTGTGCTGCCCTATGGCAATGGTAACACGCATCCGCGCTTTCTTGGTTGGGTGCACGGCTCTGGCACAGAGGCGGGCGTTGTTGCGGAGATGTTGGCGGCGGCGTTTAACGCCAATCTTGGCGGGCGTGAGCACGCTGCGATCTATGTCGAAAAGCAAGTTATCGCTTGGATGCGTGATTTGTTTGGGTTTCCAAAGACTGCGAGCGGTTTGCTCGTCAGCGGCACCTCTATGGCGACAGTGATTGGCCTTGCTGTGGCGCGGCAAAAAGTGCTGGGGCAATCGGTGCGCTCGCAAGGAAATGGTGCGCATGGGCTTGTGGCCTACACTTCGGCGGAGGCGCACAGCGCCATTGCGAAGGCTTTTGAATTGCTCGGTTTGGGCTCGGAGTGTTTGCGTAGAATTGCGAGCCGGGATGATTTCACGCTTGATGTGGGTGCTTTGGAGGCGGCGATCAGGGCTGATCGGGCGGCGGGTTTTAGGCCGTTCGCTGTGATCGCGACCGTCGGCACGGTGAATACCGGCGCGAGAGACGATATTGAAGCGATTGCAGACATCGCAGCGCGAGAAAAACTGTGGCTGCATGTGGATGGAGCGTTTGGTGCGCTCGCTATTCTGTCGCCGCGTCACAAGGATCGCGTTAAGGGGATTGGCCGGGCCGACAGTCTGGCGTTTGATTTTCACAAGTGGCTGCATGTGCCATATGATGCGGGCTGTATTTTGGTGCGTGATGGGGCTGCGCATTTGGCGGCATTCTCGTCTCGGCCGGACTATCTTTCGGGCGCCGCTCGTGGGCTGGCGGCGGGTGAGCCGTGGCTTTGTGAGTATGGCCCTGATTTGAGCCGTGGGTTTCGGGCGCTCAAAGTTTGGATGACGCTCAAGACCTATGGCACTGATGCGTTGGGGGCAGCGATCGCTGCTAACTGCGATTTGGCACAGTATCTTGGGCAATGTGTGGAGCGTGATGAGGCGCTGCAACTGATGGCGCCGGTGGCACTCAATATTGTTTGCTTCCGCGTTTGCCCTGAGGGCATGGACGAGCGACAACGCGATGGGCTCAATGGTGAGATCGTGATGCAACTGCACGAGCGCGGGATTGCTGCGCCATCGCTGACGCGCGTGCGCGGGCGCGCTGCAATTCGTGTCAACATCACCAATCATCGGACGACGGCGGCCGACCTCGATGCGTTACTCGCTGGTGTGCGCATGATTGCGGACAAACTATCTGTCACATCTTAATTTCGCAGATGCGAAGTCTAGGTCTCGCGCAACACGACGTCCCCGCGTAGTCTGGTATACCAGAGCCCGACCCCGGCTACTTGGAGCCACGGCCATGACGCAACCGGCAACAACAGCAGGCGAAAAGGCTACAGCTCAAGCAAGCGAGGCTGTGGATGCAGACGCGTTGGGGCCGTGGAATCCGGGTGTGCAGTCGTCTCTGCCGCGCGGGTATTTGCCTCTTTCTACCATGCATCGATCTGACAACGTCTCAACCACACTTGATGAGGCGGAGGCGCTACGCGATCTGACCGGTATCGCGCTTGAAAAATTGGTGCGCTTTACGCCGGGGCGATTGGTGATCCATGAAACGCTGATCCGGGTGATGGCCGAACTGACCGTGCCTGACGGTGACCGCTATACGGACCTCGGCGAGAACTTTCGACAGATGACGACGCGATTGCTCGATCAGTTCATTCGCCCACATATGACGGAAATTGCAGCCTTCCACGGTGATGTTGTCGCGCGGGCGGAGGTATTTTTTGCGACTGAACTTGCTGCATTGCAGGTGCCAATGCAGACGGCGTCTAGTGACAGCCGTCGATTGTCACTGTGGGCGCGTCTCGTTGGTGGCGGACAAAGAGAGGCGGCCCGTTCGCCAGCGCGCGCGGCATCGGACATTGGCCTTGATGCGCTTACGGCTTGGCACGAGAAGGCTGGTCTAGCAGAGATGCCGTTTGAAATGGCTTGCTATGACGCGCTCTATCGGGCGGGTGGCGCGCTCTTTAATCGGCGCGGTCGCATAGGCAATGATCCTAGTACGTTGGTGGCGCTGGCGACGACGTTTGTGGCCAATGGATACGGCAGTCAGCGCGTGGGCGAGGTGGTTGATCCCTATTTTCGAGATGGCGCGGCACAGCTTGGATTTCGGTTTTTACCCACGCAGGACAAGCCCATAGTTATGAACGTGAAGGGCGCGTCGGCGGCGGGGAAAAGTACGATGCGACCGCTGCAGCGGTTGCTGGCGAAGCGCTTAGGCGTGGCGTGGGAAGACTTCGCGCTTATTAGTCCTGATATTTGGCGCAAATTTCTTCTCGATTATTCGTCGCTTGGGCCTGCGCGGCGCTATGCGGGAACGCTGACGGGGCACGAGTTGGAGATCATCGATAAAAAGCTTGATCGGCATATGGCGGAGAAGGCCGAAGCCGGTCGCATGTCGCATTTGCTCATTGACCGGTTTCGGTTTGACAGTTTCGCGCAAGGCAACGAGGCGGTTGATGGGGCGAAGTTGCTGACGCGGTTTGGGGCGTCGATTTATATGTTTTTTGTGATTACGCCGCCGGAAGCCATCGTCGAGCGGGCTTGGTATCGGGGTGAGAAAGTGGGCCGGTATAAAGCGGTCGATGATTTGTTGGCGCACAATGTGGAAGCGTATTCCGGTATTCCGAATTTGTTTTTCACCTGGGCGTTGCGGCCGGATAAGCGAGTTCATGTGGAGTTTATCGACAACTCGGTGCCGAAAGATTTTCAACCGAAGACGGCGGCGTTTGGGACCAACGGTCGACTTGTCGTGCTCGATGTTGAGTGCTTGCTGAATATAGACCGCTATCGGGCCATCAATATCAACGCGGAGAACCCGGTCGATATTTATCGGGATCGGCATGGCAAGGATATTGGCGGTGGGTTTGCGTTTCTTAAAACGTGTTTCAGGCAGATACCGTTGATCGAATTTGCCGAGCAGGCGACGGGGGAGATTTATGCGCGCATTGAAAGCGGGCGGATCGTGTGGTGGAATTATGAGGTTTACGCGCGCGCGGTGACGTCGGCTGTGGCGCGCACTGCATTTGAAACGCTGGCGATGCCGCAGTCTGAAGCGGCGTTTGGCGAGGATTTGGCTCCGCGTCGCCTGGATCGCGCCGGGTCTGAGACGTTGGGGCGGTGGGGGGAGCGGGGGTGATGGTTCGAAGTCGGAGCGTTGGCTTAGATGTTGGGTTACGCGTAGGTGCGCTAACCCAACCTACGGCGCTCTAGTTCAACATTGAGGGGTTTTATGACAACGCGGATTACACTTGGTGACATTACCATCCATCGCATTGTTGAGGATGTGGCGCCGTTTGTGGAAATGCTGACGTTTTTTCCGACGCTGGGGAAAGAGGCGCTGGCTGCGAATGCGG
>JABFRJ010000078.1 GCA_013141255.1 Hyphomicrobiaceae bacterium | reverse complement strand
ATTCCCGACGACTCCTACTCAGAGTTGGCTTTTAATGACGGCATCTCAACCCAAGAGAGGCTTTAAATGGCGACTTTTACATCGACGTCCCCCCTGCATCCGCAAGCGCAACCGTTCAACGACAAGCAAACAGCGGAACTCGAGTCACAGGGTATCAGTGCCATCCGTATTGATTACGGACCGCGAGACTTGCTTGGTCGGTTCTTTCTCATGGCTGATCATGCATTGCACAACATGGGTATCTCACTGAGCTTCGGGACATTTGAGGAGTTAGTTGCGACCAACCTAAGCAACAGAGACAGCTGGTTCCCGCTGGTACCATTGTATGATCCTCGCAATGGGCTTTGTGCACCTACAACGAGTTACGTTCTCATCGGGCGCAATGCGCACGGCCAAATTGTTACTGCGCAAGGTGCGCATATCTTTAATTTGCAGCATACAAATTTTAAAACTGAAGCAGAAAGCCTTCGCTTGTTTTACGCCTCGCCCGAGACCATGGCGCGACCGGGCGAAGCCTGTCTGGTGACCGCTCCGTCAGCATCGCAACTCACGAACACTGTAGCCTTTCTCGGTGGAGCATGGTGGCATCCCAGTGTTCGCGGACATTTTCTTGGGCGGTTGCTCGCTCGCATCTCACGCGCCTACGCCTTTACGCGTTGGCACCCAGACCTGACGCTGGCCCTTATGTCGGAGAAACTCATTGCCAAGGGCTTTCCCTTGAGGAACGGGTATCAGCACATCGAACTTGGCGTCGGCTTTCGAAACTTCGAACTTGGTGACATCGATCTGGGAATGGTCTGGATAACCGCCGGCGAGTTGTTCCACGAGCTGTCAGCATTCACGAGCACATTGGAAATCGAACTAAGACGCGATGGTAGTGTGCGAACTGCTTAGCACGCATGGTCCATGATCCGAAATCTGAAGTGGAATCAGAAGCCGCGTATACTTCACAGTCGATCGGCCTCGACCCGGCCACCAACTCGAGGCCTCCACATCCTCCAAAATAGGAATCCCTTCGGCATGGCTTCGCCAGAAGCCGTTGGACACGCTGCGCGCATAGAAGCGATCCGGATGGTCTGCCAGCGACTTTCCAACCAACGAGTCTGTCAGTTTCTTACTGAAGCGATCGTAACCGCAACCCCACGCCAGCACCTTCAGCGGCCCCGCATCCCCATTCGGTTTAACCAGGAGAAATCGGCGTTCTCCGTGCCGTTCAAGAATGTCCCAAAGGTCGACAGCAGTGACCGAAGCCCCGGCACAAGCGATCCCAGTTAACAGCAATTCCAGTCGATCATGACGCTGTAGTCCGTCCAAACGTCGGCGAAATGCGCCAAAATGACCTTCATTTTCACAAGTCAACGTATTGAAGGCATTGGTTAGGTGGCGTTGAGCATCAGCAATCGAACCACACAATCGAAAGCCCCATTCAGACGCCAGGGTTGCGACGAAAACACGTTTGCCATGCTCTCGCCCCAGCCGCAGCATAAGTTCTGCGAAGGTCGTCGCTGTGATACTCGTCGGACGCCAACTCACATGCAATGCTTTCGGAGTCACTGCAATCCGGACAAACCCGAGATTGGTCACGGCAAACGCACTAAACTCGGCTGTCGGTAAATGTGACCAATAGATAGTCCTTAACTGCAGCGATGCCTCTGGCCAAACGCCACCCTGCGCATCAATAAGCCACTCTGACATACGCTAATCCCCACCGTCTCTCCGACGTCGTTTGCAACAGCATTAAACTGACGCATGGAATGCTTCAAGATCTCTACCGTTATCGGCTCACCATTTCAGCAAAAGCATCGGCCGCGCAGTGAGTGCGGCGTCCAATTCAGCGCGGTCGGTCACTCGTAAACCTCGGGGTTTTAGTAATCGCGACGTCAAACGACCACCATAACTGTTCGCCCCTGACCTCAAAGGGCGCTTACAGAGGTATCGTGGGTTGGTTGACACTTTGGATCGGCGGCGACACCACAATAGGATCCACATCATCAGTCGGCAGATGTCTTAATTTATATAGGTTCTAACGATGAACGAGTTAGATCAACACATTGGTCGACAAATTCAAACCCGACGACAGATCCTAGATTTAACGATCAAGGAGGTCGCCGAGCAGCTCCAGGTTTCGGTAGCCGAATTCGATCGTTATGAAAAAGGTGAGCTTCGTATTTTTGCGCGGCAACTCGTGCGGCTTTCGGATTTACTCCAAGTCCCCATTCGCTATTTCTTCGAAGGATTTGCAGAGACTCAGCATACCGAAGCAACTGCCGAACAAACAGCTCAACTTTTAGCAGCATTCCGAAGCATCAAGAGTCTCGACGTGCGGACGTATCTTATAGAGTTATCCACCGCGATAGCTGCAAGCAACGCGGATCAATATCCTGCATCATCGTTGCATTGAGCGGTGCGCAAAGCATCCATTTTCTGTGCAATTTCGATCAATCTGTCCGATGCGTACAACCGTGCTAATCTGTTACCGGAGCGCTGTGCGGTGGCGTAATCATCCGCAGCCTTATCGAACAACTGACACAGGTCATCGAACCTATTTTTGGCAACCGTATTAAACCGCTCGCACGACATGAGACGTAAGGCAGGCGCTTTAGAACAAATGCGCATGGCGCAGACCCTTGAGCCGATTTACACAATTCCAGTTTGCAACTTTATTGCGATGAAAATGTCACACTCAGTGTGCGCCGTGTCAACCCAGGGTCGATAAAATCCGTGCCCGACGGACAATGATAGCCAACCTCAGATCGGCTCGGCTGAAATCGGAATAAGCATGGCTTGAATGCGCTGGATCGGCCATCGATGGCGGCTGGCGTTCCAGTGTCAGCACACCTAGCGAGATCTAGATCTGCCTGGGTTCGCTAACTGAACCGGGACGTCATGCCTGGTACCTTCCGCCAGTTCTTGGTTCAGGATGGCAATGACGGCGTCCACTTCGCTGGCGTTAGATTGCACGACGCACCACGTCTCTCCCAAGTGAAGCGCCCGACGCACTCACACCCGTGTTCGCTACAGACGAGCGCACGCAACAGCAATGGCACGCATTTATCGCCGATGTTGCCGTCAATCCTGGATCACTGGAGGTCGTGGTGGCCGATCTTGCCGACTTCCTGATGCCGCATGGGTTGACGGCTGCAGGTATGCGACCTGGCTTGCCGGCGGGACGGACGTCGACATGACGGAGTTTGAGGTGATGGGCGCCCCGCAGCCGCCTGCGGCTGCGGCCAGGCCCTAGTCCGCAGATTTCATCGCCATCGCTGCATCCGATCGGGGGCTGCGGACCCGAGCCCCCAGCAGTTTACCAATGGCAAGAGCTCTCGACCAGCGTGGGTCTCGGCCCCTGCGGGTGACGGTCCTCTGGCGCGGCACACGACGGTCGCGACTCAACAAGCGTGTAAACACAAAGCACCAGCGCCGGGTCTCACCTAGAGGCAGGCCGCGGTCCGCCTCCTGCAGCCGCCCCCCTGACGGGGCGAGCAAGGGCGGCTCCAGGAGGCAGACACACAGCCAAGCCGCACCGCATTCCAAGGGAATGGCTTTTGGGGCAACGACGGACGAAGGTCGAACAACTTTGATGCGTTAGGTTTGAAACATTATGTGATTGATTCGGCTGAGTAAAACAAGAAAATAACTAGAACAAAACAGGAACTCATGCTAAGATTCTAAGACTGAAATCAGCGCTGAAACATCGGTTCCCACCCCCGTGATCCAGGCCCGGTTCGAGTTTTCTTTAGGAGTTTTGCGTTATGCCATCCGATCCCCAAACATCACGCACCACCATCTACGAAACCATCACCAATTCCATTCTTGCCGCCATCGCCACTGATCCCGGCGATCCTATCATGCCATGGCAGCGTAGCGGCGCGCGTCCGGTGTTACCGACCAACGCCGTCACCGGCCAAGCCTATCGCGGCGTCAATATCTTGAGCTTGTGGGTCACAGCACTCGAGCGCGGCTACGGCTCCGGCACCTTCGCCACCTTGCGGCAATGGAACCAAATCGGGGCCAGCGTGCGCAAAGGCGAAAAGGCCAGCCCCATCGTGTTCTATCGCGAAACCATCGTCGACGCCGAGGGCAGCAGCAGCGACACGACAGACCCCGAGCGGCGGTTCCTCGCACGCGGCTATTGGGTCTTCGCCGCTGAGCAAGTGGACGGTTACGCCGTCGAGCCCGCACTGCCACCCAATCCCATTGAACGCAGCGCCGCCGCCGACGCATACTTTGCTGCAACCGGGGCCCGCATCGTCATCGGTGGCGCACAAGCCTATTACCGACCGTCCACCGATACCATCCACCTGCCGGACGAAGCCCGCTTTTTTGCCACCGATGGGCGCACCCGTTCGGACGCATTTTACTCCGTGCTCGGACACGAAACGACCCATTGGGCCGGTGCGCCCAACCGCCTCAACCGCGACTTCGGCAAACGCTTTGGCGATGAGGCCTATTGCTTTGAAGAAGCCTGCGCCGAACTTGGAGCCTGCTTTATCAATGCCCGTCTGGGGCTCGCCTCCGAGCCCCATCCCGACCACGCCCGTTACATCCATCATTGGCTCAAAGTGATGCGGGCAAACCCGCGCGCACTGTTTGCTGCCGCCGCCAAGGCTCAGGAGGCCGTCGCCTATCTCGACGGCTTCCAGACCCCAGCCCGCGCCCACGCCGCCGCCGCCGCGTAAGCCAATCGAGCATTATCCCTCGCCGCACACCGAGTGCGATCCGACCCTCGCGCTCGCTGCCCCCGCATGCCGCGCCTGCAAAAAACATCCCAACTCTAAACGGCTCACACAGTCATCGACCAACCTGCACCACTCACCCTGCAACGAGATGGAGACCTGACATGATCCGCGATCTGCACCACATCCCCCTGGCTGACCTCACCTTGTCCAAACTCAATGTGCGCCGCCACGGTGC
>JABFRJ010000355.1 GCA_013141255.1 Hyphomicrobiaceae bacterium | reverse complement strand
TAGGCACCTCTGTTTGCAGCTCAAATTGCACCGAACTGAGGCATCCAAGATTTATTGAATGAAACCGCTTGCCCTATATATCCCGATCAGGCCCACCATGATCCAGAACGCGTTGAGTGTGATGTAGGCTCTATCTCGTTTGAGCAACGCACACCAAGTTAGCATCACCGCGTCGATCGTATTGAATACCCAAACGAACATGAATGGACTGGCAGGCCCTAGCCAACTGACCAGCGAAAAACTGAAGATTCGCATCAACACACCCACCATTTCGATGGACGATATATGTCGCTGCACAAATGTGTTCATCACTGCTATTCCCATAGATCACCTGTCGTCTGAACAGCCTCTGGATAGAGTCTGCAAAACTGCGATGCTCGCTCTATCCACCATGACTGTGCAAGTAAAGGAAGCTCTGATTAATTCTCACTCCGTCATTCCCGCGAAAGCGGGAATCCAGTTTAAAAAATAGATTCCCTTGCAAAGCAAGGACAAAGCCTTTTTGATAAAAGCGCTGGATTCCCGCTTTCGCGGGAATGACAACTTAATTAGAGCTTCCTAAACCTACAACACGACCTTGGTGCCAAGTTCGACCACTTGGTTGGGCGGCAGGTTGAAGAAGCTGGCTGCGCCCTCTGATTGGCGCGTCATCCACGAGAACAGTGCAGAACGCCACGACGGCAGACCGCCTGGGCCATCGACCACATTGGAGCGGGCGATGAAGTAGGTGGCGCTCATCGCTTCGTAGCTCACGCCGCGTTTTGCTAAGCCTTCCAACTCGAACGGAATGTCGATCTCTTGGCGGAAACCAAAATGCAGGGCGACGTCATACATCCCCAGTGCAAGCTTTCTGACTTCAAGACGATCTTGCTTCGAGATATGAGGCACATCTTCGGTCACCACATGTACGAACAAGGTCTGCTCGTGTAGCACTTTGAAGTGCTTGAGATTGTGGAACAGTGCGCTCGGGACGAACTTCGGATCTGCGGTCAGATAGATGGCGGTACCGCTGACGCGTGGCACGTCGGGATGTGTGCTGGAGACGAACACCTCCATCGGGATGTCCATTTTTTGCCGCTGCTTGGCGATCAAGGAGCTGCCTTTCTTCCAAGTAGCTAGCAGCACGAACAACACCAATCCAAGTGCCAGCGGCATCCAACCTCCGCTCGCCACCTTGGTGAGATTGGAGCCGAAGAACAGCAACTCCAACAGCGCGAACAACGCCAATGCGACCAGCACGAGCACACGTGCGCGCCCCGGCATCATCAGCGTGACGAACACAGTGAGCAGGGTGGTGATGATCATGGTGCCGGAGACAGCGATGCCGTAAGCCGCCGCCAACGCACCCGACGAACCGAACTCAAGCACCAGAATGATCACACCGACCAGCATCATCCAGTTCACAGCGGGGATGTAGATCTGGCCGCGTTGCGAATCGGAAGTGTGCTGGATGAACAGACGCGGCAGGTAACCCATGCGCATCGCCTGCAAGGTGATGGAGTAAGCACCGGAGATGGTGGCCTGCGAAGCGATCACCGTGGCGGCAGTTGCCAGCGCGACCAGTGGCAACATGAACCAATCGGGCGACATCATATAGAAGGGATTCTGTACCGCGTCCGCCGAGCGCATCACCAGCGCGCCTTGGCCAAAATAATTGATGAGCAGTGCCGGACATACCAACCCATACCACGCCAGCCGCACTGGCTTAGCACCGAAGTGCCCCATGTCGGCATACAACGCTTCACCGCCGGTGAGCGCGAGGAACACGGCGGACAACAGCAGGAACATGCCAGCCGGATGCTCGATGGCAAAAGTGATGGCGTACATCGGACTCAATGCGCGCAACACAGACGGTGTCTCAGCGATGCTGATGATGCCCAGCACAGCCAGTGCCGCGAACCACACCAGTGTGACGGGGCCGAACAACTTGCCCATGCTACCCGTGCCGCGACGTTGGATGAGAAACAGGCCGGTGATGACGCCGATGGTGATCGGCAAGATGAGACTTTCCAGCGCGGGTGCGGCGACACTCAAACCCTCCACCGCAGAAAGAACCGAGATAGCAGGTGTGATGAGTGCATCACCGTAGAACAACGAGGCCGCGAAGATACCGCCTGTGGCGATGAGTAATCTCCAACGTGAGGCGCTCCCTGCCGAGCGATTCGCCAATGCGGTCAGGGCAAGCACCCCGCCTTCGCCGTTGTTGTCGAACTTGAGCATCACCCACACGTATTTGATCGAGATGATGAGCATCATCGCCCAGAATAAAGCAGACAACGTCGCCAACACGTTCGGCTCAGTGGGGGCGAGATGGCCTCCGGCAAATGCTTCTTTGAATGCGTACAGCGGGCTGGTGCCGATGTCGCCGTACACCACGCCGAGGGCCGCGAGCGCCAACGCGCCGGTAGCGGTCTTGTTGTTCTGTTCCATCAAAATCCTCTCTCTTTCAAATATCGAGCCGGTAACCCACGCCGGTCTCGGTCACAAAAAATCTGGGTTGTGCGGGGTCGTCTTCCAACTTCTGGCGCAGATGACTCACATAGATGCGCAGGTAATGGTTGCTCTCGACAAAGGCGTTCCCCCACACCGCGCGCAGCAGATGGCGATAGGTCAGCACCTTGCCCGGTGCGGCCAACATGGCGCACAACAAGCGGTATTCGATGGGAGTGAGGCGCACCAGCTCGCCATTGCGCGTGACGATGCGTTGTGCCAGATCGACCTCGATGTCACCGAAATGGAAATGGGTCTCGGCAGCCACGCCTTCTTGCGGCAGACGACGCAACTGCGCACGAACCCGCGCCAGCAACTCGCCCGTGGAAAAAGGCTTGGTCAGGTAGTCGTCCGCGCCGGCATCCAGCGCGCGTATCTTTTCGCCTTCCGATGAACGCGCAGACAGCACCAACACCGACATTGGAAATTGCGTGCGCAGTTCACGGATGAAGGCGATGCCATCACCGTCGGGCAAACCCAGATCGAGGATGAGCAGCTGGATAGAATCGGCGTGCAGATGTGCCATGCCTTCTTTGAGCGTGCCACATTCCAGCACGTGATGACCTTCATCCTCCAACGCGGTGCGCACCAAACGGCGTATCTGCACTTCGTCTTCGACTAGCAGGATGGTCGTATCACTCATGTTCGCTCTCTGCTTCGATCACGGGCGGCACGCCCAGCGGCAAGGTGAAGGTGACACGCGGAGTCTGCATCACTGCTGGCGCGTATCGTGCCGCCGTGTGCATTCACGATGCTGCGACAGATAGCGAGACCTAGGCCGATGCCGGGGATGTTCGACTCGGCATCGCCGCGTTCAAACAGCTCGAACATCTTGTCCAGCTTGCCCGATGGGAAACGCGAACCGCTGTTGCATACCGAGATGGTTGCCTGCTCTGCATCGGTGCTGGCCCTGATACGGATGGTGGAACCGGACGGCGCATATTTGACTGCGTTCTCCAACAAGTTACACAGCACCCGCTCCATCAGGATGGCATCGAACTTGAGCAAGGGCAGGTCACGCGGCAACGCCACTTGCACCGGATACCGCGCCAACGCCACCCCCAATAGTTTGATGCTCGCGCCGACCACTTCTTCCAGCGGCTGCCACTCTGCGTTCAGGCGCAAATCACCGGCGCGTAGTTTTGCCATGTCGAGCAGATTGGAGACCATGCTGTTCAAGCGCAAAGTCTGCTCGCGCATGGCTTGCACTGTGTCGCGCACATCGCTTGGCAGCGCTTGTTGGGCTAGCGCATCACTCATACCGTAAAGCACGGTGAGCGGTGTGCGGATGTCGTGCGACAGCGCGGAAAGGATGGTGCTGCGCAGACGCTCATCGGTCATCTGCAACTGGCTGCGTTGCGCCACTTCGACGAAGTGCAGCCGTTCGACCGAGATGGCGACCAACGAGGCGATGGCTTCGTACAAAGGCTGTTGCGCATCCACATCCCCAGGCAGCACGACACCCAGATCGATGGCCAGCACGCCACGAACATAGGTGGAGCCGGACAAAGGCAAGAACAACCAATGATGTTCCGCTTCGCGCATGTGTCGTGTCTGCGCCTGCGATAGCGCGGTGGCTGCGGCAGCCGATTGCAACTCGGAATCCAAGTGGTGCGCCTCTTCCACCGGATGCAACACATCGTCATGACGCATCAACAACATGCCGCGACAAGCTTGCGAACGTTGCAGGAAATCGCGCGTCGCCTCTGCCACCTGCGCAAGAGAAGTGGTGCCCGCTAGGCGACTGGCAAGTTGATACAGGGCCTGCGACTGTCGCTCACGTTCGACGGCGGCGGCGGTTTGCTTTTGCAGACTGACGGTCAGATTGGCGACGATGAGCGCGACCACCAGCATGACGGCCAGCGTGACCACGTATTGGACATCGCCGACCGTGAAGGACAAACGCGGATGGATGAAGAAGAAGTCGAGCAGACTGGTGCTGAGCAGCGCGGCGGTGATCGCCGCGTGTTTGCCCGCACGCAAGGCGACGATGGCGACCGCCAGCAGGAAAAGCATGGCGATATTGGCCGGATCGAGCACATCTCGCAGCGGCCACATCAGCAGCGTGACCACGCCGCACGCCGCGATAACCCACGCCATGCGTGTGAAAAAGCTACGCGGCTGGCGTAATGCACTGGCGAGGGAGTTAGATACGACTTGAGCAGGTTTCATGCGGCTGGATTATTCCAGCGCGGACATAAAAATGCTGTAAATAATCACCTGCCGATCAGACCGCAGCCTGACGGATGAAATCAGACCGAATAAGGTAACGCCGCCCAGCTCTTGATTAACGCGACTTCCTTCTCAGGCAGATATCTGAAGCCGGACTTCAGCGTTCTTGTCATCCATCAACTTTCCAAGCGCAAAGGACGAAAAGCGACGGTCGAGGGTCATCAATCCCATAGTTTTGAACGTCCGCAGTTGAGAGTGAAGCGGACAAGTC